>JBPCXM010000595.1:0-6873 GCA_051008535.1 Pseudomonadales bacterium
CACCATTGCTTTTAAATCGGCGTTATCAAAGATGTACGCCAGCTCGTCTTCAACATAGCGGTAGTTGATATTGATCCACACGGCGCGCAGTTTGAATACCGCCCACAGGGTTTCAACCCACTCCATGCAGTTGTAGGCGTAAATGCCTACGTGGTCGTCTTTGCCAACCCCATGCGCCGCGAGATGGTGTGCTAAACGATTTGCTCGTACTTCCATTTCTGCGTAGGTGGCGCGCTTGCCTTCGACCACCAGGTATTCATGGTCACCGTAGGCGTCGACACCCATCTCGAACATCGTTGCCAGATTAAATTCAGTCATAGTGGTAGCTTCTTGCTTTTGGCGAATCAGAAGCTCGACTATATACTATTTGCAGTGCGTTTCATGGAAAATGAAACACAGTTAATCTGCAGCAAGTGTATAGCTGGCTACGTCTCTATGCGCAAATACGGATGCATTTGTCTTCGTAAAGACACAGCAATTGCCACGATAAGGCAGGGTCTATACCCGACGATAAAGAACTCAGCTATAGCACGCTGTTTGGTCCTAGCGACTCAGCCAGGGTGATGCACTGCACTTCGCCGCGAAAAAAATTGATCCAATCAGCAGTCGCGCGAGTATGATTGGAACCTGTTGAGCACAGCGCTAAATAGACTGATCGGAAGTAACGCCCATGTTTTTCAATTTTGTGGTACGCGACATACTATTTTTTGCTCTAGTGTATTTACTGTGGCAATGGCTCGCACCATTGTCGGCAGAGCAAGGACTGCTCGCAGATTTTGTGGGTGTGGCTCTAGGCGGTTTGGTTGCGCTCAGCTTTCATCTTGTGCATGAGTGGGGCCACGTTGCTGGTGGACTGCTTAGCCACAGTAAAATGACTGTGGCGCCAAGCATGCAAGCGCTGTCACTAATGACTTATCACTCAACCGGCAACAGCAAGGCGCAGTTTATGTTGATGTCGGTGCTTGGATTTGCGGCAACCGGTCTGGTCGTTTGGTTCAGTTATACACAACTACCTGATGGCTTGTTTGCCAGTCGTATCGCCCGCGGGTTTTCACTTGTGCAGGTGTTTCTGGCGATTGTGATTGAGTTGCCGTTGGTGGCGTGGGCGCTATTCGGAAAATCTCTGCCACCACTTGATAAAAAATTGGGGCGGCACGATGCGGAAAAGGCTGTTAGCAGCGAAGTCGTCTAATGGAATCATAATAAAAGCGAGGCGGCATCTATTATGACCTATCGGCTGATTGTTTGGGGCACGGGTCTGGTCGGCAAGGCGGTGTTACGCGGTTTGCTCGATCACCCCGAATACGAAATTGCCGGTGTCATCGTCAACAATCCTGACAAACACGACAAGGACATTGGTGAAATCATCGGTGCAGACGTCACCGGGATCAAGGCCACAACCGATATTGAAAAGGTGTTGGCGCTAGAAGCCGACGCGGTCGCATACTTTGGACCCAGCGCCATTTATGCCGACATCAATATGGCAAACCTGACAGCGGCGTTACGTGCTGGAAAGAATGTGGTCGACACTTCCATGGGTGTGTTTGAAAACCCTGGATACGCACCGAAGGAGTTGGTCGAAGCGATCGAGCAAGCCTGCGCCGTGCATGGTAAGACATTCTTCAGCAGCGGTATTGATCCCGGCTTCGCCAACGATCTGTTTCCTATTACCTTGCTGGGTTTATGCGCCAAAGTGAATAGCGTCAGAACGATAGAGTTTATCGACGCCGGTACTTACCCCGATCAGGAAAGCCTGATTCAAATGGGCCTAAAGTCAAAAAAAGAAGATGCGCCGGTGCTCGAAATACCCGGCATCATGACGGCAGTGTGGGGCGGGCCGTTGTATATGATTGCCGAAACGCTTGGCGTTGCCATTGAAGATACGCGAGAAGTCTATCAGCGTTGGTTTACCCCCGAGCCAGTCGATTATGCGTTGGGGCGGGTAAAGGCCGGCCATTGCGCCGCACACAGAGTCGAGCTGCAGGGCATTGTTAATGGCGAACCAAGAATTTTTATCGACCACTATCATCGCTTGTTCCCCGATGCCGCGCCAGACTGGCAGCGCCCGGTGACGCACCATGTGCATGCCAACCGTATCGAAATTGACGGTAGCCCGACAATCCGGCAGGAAACGGTTTTGGAAGATCCGCTAACCGGCGACGGCAACGCTGGAACCTGCCTGGCTACAGGCATGCGAGCTATTGGCGCCATACCTGCCGTATGCGCGGCAGATCCCGGCATCTTATCGACGCTGGATTTGCCGTTAATTGGCGGCAAAGGCGGGATGCGTTAATTTCGAGTTCCCCCAAGCAGAAGCTGTACCTTTCAGTATGAGTAAGCTCATTGCTGACGTTCAATGTTCGGGGCGGTAACATGGCGCTCACAACCCGAAATTGCCGTTTGCAAAGACAAGCACATGAACATCAAACTTATCGCCGCAGTAACGCTTGTCATTGCCCTTGTAGCGGGTTACCTGATTGTAAATAAATACAGCAGCCCGACTGGCGACGGACCGCGCGATGTAGCTGAATTGCGATCAACAGAGTCTTCTGTCGAGAATTCGTCAATACCGTCTCACTACCCTGAGGACGTCTCCAATAACACCAACGGGAATGAAAATAATCACCTCGTTGACCTTGCTCCGCAAAAAGTAGACAACCGCAGTCAGGGTCCTACTTGGCCGGAAGGAGTTGAGGATTTAATCCTCGATTATTTTTCACAATTGGAAGGATTCGAATTTACGTCCATCACGTCGGTTCAATGTCAGATTCAAACGTGTGAGATCGTTTTTTCTGGAAAGAACCCCAATCCGACAGTCGTGGATGAATTCAGCGAGGTCACGCGCGGATTATATCAGCCGCCTTTGAATGCCCAACAAGGCAGTATTGGAACGCGAGAGATCGCTCCCGGCGCCCGTGAGTTTGTGATCAACATATCCAATGTGCCATATGTGAAGAAAACTGGCAGCGAGTAGATCCGTTATTGGTCGGTGCCGCCATTTCGTGACCCCAGAAATGTGGCGAACTAGGTTTAGTTCGAGTAAAGACGAATAAGGCAGCTTTCGAGGAACAATCGATGAGAGAACTTGCAATTCTGACCTTTGTCTCCGCCGACGGGGTGATGCAGGCACCGAAGATGCAGGAAGAGGACACATCGGGTGGGTTCACACAAGGCGGATGGGCAAACCCGTGCTGGGACAATGTGATGGAGAGCGTTGGCGAAGTTGCGATGTCGAAGCCGTACGATGTACTCCTCGGGCGGAATACGTATGATGCTTTCGCGCCACATCATTCGGCGAACGACTCGCCTCTCAATAGGCTCACCAAATACGTAGTCACATCGCGTCCAATTTCAACGCCTTGGCAACCTACTATTGAAATTCGGCAGGATGTAATAGGTACGATTGAAAAACTAAAAGCGGAAGACGGACCGCTGTTGCAAGTACATGGCAGTCACGGTCTGGTCCAACTGCTGCTCCAACATGGTCTCATTGATGAGTATCGGATATGGACATTCCCAGTGCTTCTTGGCTCCGGAAAGAGATTATTCGGTGACGGCACAATTCCTGCGAATATTGTTTTGCAGGCGTCTGAAGCACTGACATCAGGCGCAGTAATGAGCATTTACCGCAAATCGGAATAAGAGCGAAGTTTCGTTGTTGTTATGTTATCCCTCAGCTAACAGGGCGTTGTTTGCCAAAACAAGATAACACGGCCGCAACCACAACCACACTCAAAAGGGTTGTTGAAATGGCAATGGGGTTTGCGCCGGGAAGCAGTGCGGAACTCGTTACCCAAACAAGGAGTGCGGTATAACTACCAGCGATAGTTGGGGTAGCCCACATCGCCCACCGCTGACCGGCGCGCAGCGGAATAATCGCTAAAAAAAATATAGCCACCGCAACGCAAAAAAACCCGGCACCGAAACCCCGATACAGCCCCATCAGTAGCTGTTGGTAATTGGGCGCGACACTGCTCCATGGAATGGCCAACACTTCCATGTGATAGTCGGCGATTCGTGACGTGACTAAGTATCTCATCCCTTGCGTTAGAAGGCCCAGTCCGACCAGGCAATAAAGTACGATGGGAAGTCGACCCGTCACAAACTCTCGAACGTTCATAGCCGCTTGACCTTTTCAATAGCTGGTTGTGCCATGCCCCTCTCTACCCCACATCGCTAATTTCACCAAGAATGAAGCAATCCGAATTGTGCCGAATCTTACCGTAAAGCTCGCTCACGAAGAGCGCTCTAGTTCGTCGCGTTCGGATTGATGCTTTCGAATCTGGACTGGAATCCGATCGGGCCCCTGGGAATCCAAATCTGCATTTGCTGGCCATCGCGCGAAATATCCATAGCCACCAATTCACCCGCGGACCCTTGCGCTTGTAGGGCAATCAGTTCGCGGAAGGAGAACACCCTTTGTCCGTCGTAGCTCAAGATCGCATCGCCAGTCGCAAGTCCAGCCTGTTTGGCGGGAGAATTCTGCAGAACCGTATTCACAGAAACGCGGTTCGACTGACCAGTTGCGAACAGATAGCGGTCGTAGTCCTCATCTCCCAATTCGCCCCGTATTCCTAGGCGGTTCTGCTGCAGCTTGCGAAACTCCTGACGGTAGCGGCGGCTATTGGCCCAACCTTCTCGAGACGCCCGATCACGCAGGTAGAGTTCCTGCATTGCAAACTCGTCTTGGCGTTTTTGCAGATCGGCCGCCTGCACTTGATCAAAACCCGCCTCGAGAAAAAGGTCTAGCTGCGTATGAGGCCCCGGGTCTCCGGATTCGGAGACCGCCGAATCGTTTTGCAGCTCGGCGGTGATAAACAGCGATGGGGCAATTTTCCGGATCGTTTCGAGATCACGTTGCACGTCAGCCAATGCTTCTTGCAAGCCTCGTCGTTCCTCAACTTCTTCGTCAACTATCGCGTATAAAGAGTCGAACATCGCCATGAGCCTATCTGGATCGGAGACGAGTCGCCGTTTTTCCTGAGACTTCTCCGGCCAGCGCTCGGTTGCGGCGCCTATGCCTTCGCGCTCCGGTTCAGCAGAGAATAGGGTACCCACTGCGTACGCACCAATTACTCCGCCCACGACGAGCATCACAACGAGTGGCAACCATCTATGTGTCACGCCATGTTTCCTGTAAATGTCGCAGTGACCAGACAACTGAGAGGTGTGAGAATAGACCCGTATCATGAAACTTGGTTCCGCCGACTCGATAATGTCCGGTGGCTAAATCTGCGAGCCTGACCACATAGCGCTCGATTATGATTGCTAAACTGGCAACTCTTGATCCAGCCATGAAGGCAGTAGCAACGGAAATGGATTTTTATCGTCGAGAGACGGCTTTCTACCAGCAGTTTCCTAATGTTGGAATTTCGCTGCCTACATGCTATTTCAGCGACTTTGATCCTGAAGTCCAAAGCGTGGTTATCCTGATGGGGCATTTGGCACCGTCAGAATACCCGAGCTGGAGAATTACGCTAGAGCAAGTCGAGTATGCCTGCAAGCAACTGGCGCCCACAAGCCACAACGACCTTTCGCGCATTAGCCACGCTCAACACGCCAAAACCCTCTTACGACAATTCGCGCGCAAACAAATCCAACAATCGACTCCATGCGCGTTCTGATTGTTCTTCGTTGTAAACCGCTGAGTCGGGTGGACACCAGCCGTGCTGCGTGCCTTTGTAAACTTCAATTTCCGCACTGACATCTGCGTTGTCGAACGCTTCGCGCAAAAGTACTTTTTCTTCAGGATTGCGTGCGTCATCGTTTTCCGCAATAGCGATCAGAAAACCAGCCTTCATTTTCGGGGCAAGCAAGTGCGGGCTATCTTCTTTATCCGTCGCCAGGCCGCCGCCGTGGAACGAACCGCCGGCGCCAATGCGATCCGGAATAGCGGCTGCGAGTCGCATCGTGTAGGAACCGGTCATGCAATAGCCAGTGACTCCGATTTTTCGGTTGCTATCAACCGACGACTGTTGATCGAGATACTTGACGAACGCGCGACCATCGGTAACGCAAGTCTCCGGTGACAATGACCTAGCGTGCGGCATCAACAAGTCGCGAATGCCAGGGTCACGAAACGTCTTTCCCTCGGGCACGACCGCACCCCTGGCCGTCCGGTAGTACGGATTAACCACAAGAACCGTATAGCCCGATTCCGCAAGCCGTTTGCCCATGGCGCGAAATGCCGGGCGAATACTGACGATGTCCGGCCAAACGATAACCGCCGCGTGTTTGCCGCTGGCAGGGTGCACAAAATAACAGTCCGCCTTGCCGTCTGGGGTGTCGATCATCACGTCCTGCTCGACCACATCCACCGCGTTTACCACCGACGGTAACAGCATCGCGAGAGCAGCTCCCGCTCCCCGCTTGTTGAACTCGCGGCGCGTCAGGGCATTCCGGCGCAAATATTCTTCGGTATCTTTGGCGGTCAGTTCATCACACATGGCTTCCTCCAGAATGAGTCGACGTGATCATTTTCGCTATATTCAACCAAATCGGAGTCAGGCTCAAGCGAGAACGCAATTAACCGAGTAGTTCCGAATGATAATTGACGCGACGCTGTTTGAGTTAAGATAGAGTGCGTTGATTTTCCATCAATACAGGTTCAGCGCGAAACCCGATTGCTTTGCCGCCAGCGTCACGCGAGGCTTGCCGATACGAAGGATTAGACCGAGTAATCGTTCGGGCAGAGGGGTCAGTTTGTTGCCAATTAGCGGCATGCGTTTCACGGTCTCGCCAATATCCAGCGCAAACTGAAAAAGTCGCGAACCGAACAATGCGGTCATTGTCTACGCTAACCTTCAGTCCACACTGGTTTTCGCAAATACGACAGAAAGTGGTTTTTATTTCAGTCATAGGTTTGGGTACTTA
>JBPCXM010000596.1:0-3285 GCA_051008535.1 Pseudomonadales bacterium
CTGTAGAATCGGGATCGGTTTTGCGCCGCGCTTGCTTGCGAAAATGCGCGATGACAAGATTTTTGGCCGTTGCGTGAATAAAGCCGCCCAGGCGAGCGGGATCTTCCAGCCCTCTCGCGCGTAATCGCTCTAACACAATGCGAAAGGTGTCTTGATGCAGATCGTCCGCCAAATCATTATCGTTCGTTTTGCGTCGTAAAAAACGGAGCAGACCGCGGCTGTAGTGTGCAACGAGTTCATCTTCCGCTAATTTTTCGCCTTGTTGTACCTTTGTCGCCAACGAAGCGGCTATTGCAGGTTCATACGAGCTATGCAGGCCAGCAAGTACGATGGTTCCATCTGTGAATTGCATTGCAAGCCTCCAGCTAGTGTTCGATCAACGATTGAGTGCAAATAATTTGGTAAAGCTTGCTCCCATGCCATTGCGGAATCGGTGCTTAATTTCATTCCCATTTAGTGAAATATTTACATAGCGAAGAAGTGATCAGAGAGCCATTGATAACAATGGTGCACGGCAGAATTGAACGAGTGCGTCGATTCAGTGTCGGACGATTGGGTGCGGTCGTTGAGCTGTCGATCGCCAGACAGGGCCGATTTATTCGACTTTCTAGCTTCAATTGCGGTGAGCCCAAGTCCGGCTAAGGATTTTGCTTGACGCGCTTTTGGACAAACCGAAGACGTAGGATGACTTCAAACGTGCTCCCCGCAGGGCTTGCGCTAAGTCGCTTGCTGATGAACAATGCTAGTTCTAAGCAGCGGCTGACTTTTCTAAACACAGAATAATAGTCAAGGACACTATGTTCAAAGACGTCGAGTTATTCAAAGATCTTCCCGAAGAAGGTCAACAAACATTGGCCAAACACGCGACGACCAGGACTTTCAAGAGAAATACGATCGTCATGTCCGCCGGTGACCAGACAAATTCGCTATATGTGGTTGAGTCAGGCCGCGTAAGAATCTACCTGGACGACGCACGAGGACACGAGATTACGTTGCGGACCATCGGCCCTGGTGGTTCTTTTGGCGAACTGGCGATGCTGAGTGAAGGGCCACGCGCGGCGAATGTTGTAACACTTGAAGAGTCCCGTCTGTCGGTGATCTCTAAGAACGACTTCATGCAATGCCTACACAGCAATCCAGCGGTCTCATTTATGATTATCCGCTCGCTGGTCGAGCGCATCAGGGAAATGACAGAGGATGTTAGCACCCTAGCGTTGTTAGATGTGTACGGTCGCGTTGCTAAAACCCTTATGCGACATTCCACGGAATGCGACGGCAAGCGCTTAACGGAGCCAATGACGCATCAGGACATCGCCAATCTTGTGGGGTCTTCGCGTGAGATGATCAGCCGGATACTCAAGGACCTCAGAACCGGCGGTTATGTTAGCGTTAAGGATAAGCAACTTATACTGGAGAAACCATTACCTTCTGGATGGTAAATGGGTTTCATTACTGATGATAATATGAACTGTAGTGGCCCAGACTTGACTCGAGACTTATTGAAAAAAGACTTCGATATAATCTGACAGTCGCTAACGCCTCGGTGCTGACAGTCGGCTCCTCCACAAGAGCTTAAAGTTTATCCATATTCCACAGCACACTCGACTTATTTTCCCTTCAGGATGAAAAAGTCCTAGTGTTTTGACGGAAAAATCCTAACGCTCGTCTCAAATCTCTTGCTATTTTGGCAAAGCTATCGGTACTGCTCCAATGCGGTTGCCGCCTATTAGTGCAGGCAGCGCGGTTTTGAACGTCTGCTTCGCGCCCTAAGGTATTCCGATACCGCCTCGATAGCCAGCGGGTAGTGGATGCCGAACACGTCTGCGGTGATGGGCAGGCGTTGGTTTTCGGGGGCCACGTTGCGGGTAACCCGGGTATGTTCAGGCGTTGATTCATTCATCTTTGTAACTGCAAACAGTAATTGATTAAAGTCTGTATTCATTGTCCAACATCAATTCCATTGCAGCCACAAGTGCTAGTCTTGTTAGAAATGTGGAGGGAATTGAATGCATAATTCCGATAAAAATAACTCCATAAAACAACTGCGCATAGGCCTATCTAAAGGCCTGGTGAGACCCCTCTCTCTAGGTGTCATCATTCTAATTCCTTTGACGACGCTACTGGTGGAATGCTCCGGTGGAGATGGAAGCTCAAACTCCAATCCTCCGACTATCGCGCAAATTGAAACGGAGCCATTTAGTGCGGTATTTCAACAAGGTATTACTAAATATTTGGGTATCTATTCGCCTATGCTCAGCGTCTCAGATGGGGACAGTATTACTCACTCGTTCGGAACTGGTGATGGTTCCGCCTGTTTCAATGGAAGTGAGTATGCGGTGAGTACTCGCGATATGGGATCAGAGGATCTGTTGATAGTTTTAGGTGGTGGTGGATTCTGTTGGTCCGATATCTGTTGGTGTGTAAGAGTTGCGAGCCCCGAAATTCCGAAATTGGGTATTCTTGACCCAAACTTGTTAACAAACCCAGTAAGGACGTGGAATACCGTTTACCTGCCATACTGTGATGGCTCGCTGTTTTCGGGTGACATTGACCTGGATACTAACGATGACGGCATAATTGACCGCTATCATCGCGGACTTAAAAATCTTTCTGCGGGCCTGGATGTCGCGGTCAACACGTTTGCAGCACCGCGTAGAATTCTGATTGCGGGTTCTAGTGCGGGTGGTTACGCGACGGCATTCGCTATGCCATTGGTCCGCAATCTCTACCCGAATACGCCTATTTATGTACTTAACGATTCCGGTACAGGGATTTTCCCCCCTGGCACCATTAGCAAGATGCTTTCCGAATGGAATGCTATGAAATTCATTCCAGAAAGCTGTCCCGATTGTATCGATGAAAGTGGGCATCTGACCAATTACCATGCATGGCAACTGGCTGAAGATGAAAATATGTTTTTGGGTATGATGAGTTACAATCGCGATGGCGTCATTGCTGACTTTTTCTTTCATATAGGAGGGGACGTATTCCAACAGCAACTGACCATCGAAATGTCAGAACTTGAGAAGAGATACCCGGCTCGGATGCGAAGTTTCATAGCTGAAGGCCGCTCACATACATTCCTTGCGGGAGACCTCAAAGTGACTGTGGGTGACGTTACGGTAGCAGATTGGGTATCGGCGATGCTTGGAGAGTCCACCGACTGGATATCGAGAACCGATTAGCGTACCGAGGTGAGATAACGGTATTGGCACCAATAAGCCCCCTCTGGTCAACAGGGCACAGAAAAACAAGAGGCGATCGCCCTGACCGGGTGAATAATTG
>JBPCXM010000597.1:0-14586 GCA_051008535.1 Pseudomonadales bacterium
GCTAGCAGGCGGTATAGGAATCCTTGACTCGGAAATCACTTCGGCTGACCCGACAATCTTAACCGGCGGTTACGTCGTGGACCTCGAAGGATTGGACCTGCCGAAGGCGCCAGAACTGACCGCCAGCTTAAGCGGCGAATACCGCTGGCCAATCGGTAACAATGAACTGTGGGTGCGTCTGGAGTATATTCATCGTGACGGCCAATTCTCGGATATCGAGGGCCTGACCTATAAACAAACCCGTGGACCTTCGCCAAACCAGGGATTATCACCACCAGCTATTGATGGCGGATTTCCTTATCAGAGTCCAGATTATGATCTGGTAAATCTCCGTGTAGGATTCGATATGGATCAATTTGAATTCAACCTGTATGTCGAGAATTTGACTGACGAAGAGTATTACACCGGCACGCAGGAAAACTTTGGCGCCAGCGGTATACGTCTTAAGCCACATCCGCTAATAATCGGCGCCAGCGCGAGTTTTGTCTTTTAGGAACGCGATTCACACCCTGCGGCAAACCAATCAGGTTTGCCGCGCAGTTTTTCTAATAGTTGTACCGCAACTCCGCCCCGTACATACGCGGCAGTCCGGGCGTCACCGGAAACGTGCCCACGGAATCAGCGACGGCGGCGGCACCGAAGAAATAGAGCTCATCGGTGAGGTTGGTACCGTATAGCGCAATCTCAAAATTCTCTTCAGGGCTGGTCCAGCTAAGGCGTGCATTCAGCAAGCCGTAGTCGTCGAAACTGGATGCTTCGACGTTCTGCCCGGCTCCCGCGTCTAGCCCCATAAAGATTTCGTCGATAACGCTATAATCCATCCTGGGCACAATGCTGCCAAACGCTCCGGCAAAGGTATATTGGATGGCTAAGCTATAAGTCAGGTCTGGCACTTCGGCGAACGGCTCGCTGGAACGGTCGACTTCCACCAATGACTGTTGTGTGAAAAGCTGCTTTGAGCTGAATTGCTCTTCAGTGAAGTCGAGATAATCGTAGTCGTTCAAACTGCCAGTGGCTATCAGCAATAAGTTATCTGTCGGCGCCAGCGTGACTTCCAGCTCTACACCCTGGATGCGGGATTCGGATGCGTTCTCCAAAACAACCCTTGGGCTATTCTGAGAATCCAGCGCTACCTGGCGTAGTTGCATATCTTCAAAATCGGTTCTAAATACGGCACCATTGATACGCATTCTTGAATTGAATAAGTCCACCTTAAAACCGAACTCGATATTGTCGACCAGTTCGGGCTCTACGGTCTGCAGTCCATCCTCGCCGAGTGGTTCAAAAGTCCCCGACTTGAATCCTTCAGCGTAGGTCACGTAAAGCAGAGCGCTATCGACGAAAGTGTTTTCAATCAAACTTTCGGGTAGCTTGTAACCGATACTGACCATTGGTGTAATTTCCCGCCACGTTTCATCCGCGGCAAATTCGGTGCCCGGCAACAGTGGATAGTCCGGCAACCCGGTTATCGAATTAACTGGCAATTGGTTTGTGATGGTGGTGAAAATATCCTGGGAGAAAATTACATCGGGATCAACGAAAGCTATTCCGGTATCTTGCAGCGGGGCGACAATTCCGGGCACACCGACAATAGAATTGAACGCAATTTCACGAAACGCTGCTTGATCCAGCAACTCCAGAACAACCCGTTGTTCACGTTTTTCGCTGGTCCAACGCACGCCGGCGGTAATTTCCAGATTATCAGTCACACTGTAACTGCCCTGAAAAAAAGCCGCCAACGTCGTGTTTTCCAAAAAGTAGGTTTGGTCTTCTGCCGAGGCGGCATTGATGACAAGGATGTTTGGCGGAATAAGCGAACCGGAGCTAATGCCCGATTGCGAGTCGGTACCATCGTCGATATCTTCCTTCATGCCAAACAGGCCGAACGTGTAGTCCAGCTTTCCGTCAAAGGCTGAACCGTTGAGCTGCAACTCCTGCGATACCTGCTCCCTGTCGCTGGGTGATTTGCGGTAGCGGGCGCTAATAGCAAAACGGGTTGCGTCGTTATCGGGGTTACCGGCATTGCCGAATTTCTTTTGCTCGCCATAGCCGGTAATACTTTTTAGCGACAGGTTTTCGTTAATTTCCCAATCAATGGTGACGCCGAGCAATAAGTTGTCGAGGTTGAACTCCGCCTTCGGTGTCTCATGGGCATACTCGCGGTCGTCGAGTAGCGCAACCGACTCGCGACAGGCGGCTTCGTAGATGGTGCTCTGTTGGGTCAGGCCCGGCGCTAGCGGTGTGTTATTGTCGTCGAAGGAATCGACGCCGACCGTGTCTCCCGGCCAAATACGGTTGCCAAATAGTGAGTCTTCGCCATTGAAACTACTATTCTCAAGCCATTCGCAATTGGTAGCCGGTTGTACTTCACGCGTTTCGCCGTAATAGGTAAACGAATCCACCGAGACGACATCGGATGCCAACCAGCTCAGCTGTCAAGCCGCCGACCGCCTGTCTTCCGACGCGGAATTTTGCCCGGTCACGATATTATCCATATAGCCGCCACGCCGAATCGATGCCAAGGTCAATTTGGACAGCAAAGTATCGGCAATCAGCGGCAGGTTTATAGTCGCTTTGCCGTCAAAGCGGTCGAAATTACCAACCCGAGTTTCGACGTAGCCGCCCAACTCGTCTTCGGGCCCTCTGGTCGAAACAAGCAATGCGCCGCCGGTGGTGTTTTTGCCAAACAGTGTGCCCTGTGGCCCACGAAGAACTTGCACACTCTGTACGTCGACTATATCGAGTAACTGCCCGTCTTTGCGGGGAAGGTACAGGCCGTCCAGATAAACGCCAACCGGACCATCTATTCTAGCGCCATCATCGCGCTGGCCAATGCCGCGAATCCATATTTGTGCAGTACTGGACTCATCAATTTGCAGACCTGGAACCTGCAAGCCCAGCTGTTTAACGTTAGCCACGCCGGCATCGCGTAACTGGTCACCGCTGAAGGCGGTGATCGCTACCGGCACCTCTTGCATGGATTCTTGCCTTTTACGGGCAGTGACAATAACTTCTTCTAGAATTAAGCCTTGGGCGCTTGTGTGCGGCAACCACATCAAACCAATCAGCGTGCAAACTAAGGCCGACATGGCGGTAAAAGAAAAGCTCGCGAAAGAATTTTCCTTTGCCATGGCTTTCTCGCTCAAAGTCGTTAGAGTTGTTCTTTCAGCCCTCACCAAGGGTAGCGCTGCGACTAGCGAGACATCATGCCACAGCGGGCAGATGTTAGAAACCGCTATGCTGCTGCAATCAACGTTATAATTTCGCCATTACCAATGTAAGCTCGGTATAATGCAGCAAGCCGAATCCAGCACAATCATAGATACGCTCGGCAACCGGTAAATATAGAAAAGCGACCGTCTATTAAAAGGAGAACAAGATGCAACAACTAAGCGGTCAGGACGCGATGTTCCTGCATGCCGAACTCGATGGTTTACCGCAACATATCGGTGGGGTCAGCATTTACAATCAAGCGACCGCACCGGGCGGCAAGGTTCGCTATAAAGACATTCTGCAAACGCTCGAGAGCCGCTTGCACCTATCACCGATTTTCCGACGCAAATTGATGATGGCTCCGTTTGGGTTGGACCGACCTTACTGGGTGGAAGATCCGGAGTTTGACCTGGAATACCATGTACGACATATTGCGCTGCCAAAACCTGGTGACTGGCGACAACTATGTATTCTGGTATCGCGGCTGCACTCACGCCCTCTGGTGCGTTCGCGCCCGCTATGGGAAATGTATATTATCGAGGGTTTGAACAACGTCGAAGGTCTACCCCGCGGTTGTTTTGCGACATTGTTAAAAGTACATCATGCCGCTATGGACGGTGCTACTGGCGTAAAATTCACCGGTGCAATGAATGACCTGACTCCTGTGCCGCGCGTTGTTGCACCCGAGCCGCACGTCGTTACCCGCCACCCGAGCCAGGCTGAGCTGCTAGCCAAGGCTTTTTTCAATAGTATGGCAAAACCGGGGCAAGTATTTCGCTTTGTGCAACAAGCCGTACCCGCTTACATGCGTATTCGCACAGGGAAAAAGAAACAGTTATTTAAAAGCCTGGGAGACAAGCAGCGAACCCGTTTTCAGGGAAAAATATCTGGCCACCGTGTGGTAGAAGCGCGAAGCTTTGACTTTGATGAAGTGCGGGCCATTAAAAATTCCTCGCCCGGCGCCACCATTAACGATGTGATGCTGACAGTCGTAGCCGGTGCCCTGCGCAAATACCTCGACAGCAAAGGCGAACTTCCTGAACAAACATTGGTGACCGGCTGCCCGATAGACGTGCGCTCGCCAGACGAACGTGAGGCCGGCGGCAACATGGTTGGCTTCATGAACGTTGCGCTGCGTACTGATATTAAAAACCCCTTCGAGCGCTTGCAGGCTGTTCAGAAAGAAAGCGAATCATCGAAGGCTTATGCGAAAGCGCTTGGGCCTCGCATCGCAATGGATATCACCGACACGGTACCCGGCGGGATTTTGTCTATGGCGATACGCACGGCGGCCGCAACCGGTTTATCGGAGGCCAGCGTGATTTATAACACTATCGTTACTAACGTTCCCGGCTCACCGCATCAACTCTACTTTTGCGGGGCGGAATTGGTGGACACCTTAAGTTTCGGCCCGCTATTGCCCAACGTGGGGCTATTCCACATCGTTCTCAGCATGGTGCAAAACAAGAGGGGCACCATCACCGTTTCCTTTACCGCGTGCCGTGATATGTTGCCCGACCCCGCATTTTACGCCGACTGCCTGCAAGCGTCTTACGACGAACTAAAGAAGGCGGCTCTGCCCAGCCGCAAAACCAGGAAACCTGCACGCAAAGCGCCAACTGGGAAGAAGGCCAAGTCGCCGGCAGCCAAAAAGAAACGCGTCGCTGCGTCTAAGAAGACAACGACTCAGCCGAGGCGGAAAACCAGGGCGAAAAAAGCCAAGGCTAAATCAAGTACGGCAACTTGAGCGAAGAAAACGACGCGGTATTTCACCCGCGCTTGCTACCACCTAAGCTCTATGACGAACTGCCAACAAGCTTAGTAAAGCAGAACCGAATAACCAAGCAGCAGCAGGTACAGGCACCATTGTATTGTCGCCCGTCAGCAAAAATCCCGATTCGGAACTAAAAGGTTCTGGCGAATTAAGAATGAGTTGCGCGGTATTCGAGTAGTCAATATCGCAGGAAGTTAGCTCCGTGTTGGCTCTGGTATCACACCAAACAGACATATTTACCACGATGTCAAACGACGCGGGGGCTGATCCTACACTTAAGGTTTGTGTAGGTGCTGCAAAAGGAGTGAAGTCAATATCAAGGTAAAAGCCTTCCAGGTCAAATTGCAAGTCGTGGGTTCCTCGAAATAGTCTGACACCTTCGTTTGGATTGGCAGGATCATAGGTACTACCTTCATAAACCTCTAAGCTGACAAGACCCTGGATGCTGTCTGGTTGCCCGACGGTGGTTGCATCGGCGTCGATTCGCAGGGTAAGGTCCCAATCGAAATTTGTGCCCGCGAAACTCACCGTGTCGACGAAACCCGACCGCGCATCAGTTCTTTCACCTATGCTGTTGGTTTGTGATACGCGACCTCTGAAGGTGCCATTACCAACATCCGCACTGGCAAAGGCGGACAAGTTGCCATCGTCAGCGCTGGCTTCGAGCAACGTGGCGCCGTTCTGTTGCGAGCTTCCGATAGGCGCGTTCGGATCGGTTGAAGCAAAAGCGTATACAGTGTACGCAAAGCCATTGCTGGTATACGCCGCTGAAAAAAATACGATGCTGGTCGCTGCAATGGTGGAAGATAACTTGCGCATACAACGTTTCCTTTACTTTGAGTTATGAATTAGCAATCGGATAAGGAGCTTTTACAGACGAAGCCGCAGCCTGTGAAAAGCGACTTGATCAGGCATTTTACAATACCCTCACTGGGAGGCCAATAAGGTCCTGACTAAACTCTAAGCGGCTTTTCGCATCACTCTGTCATCGGTGGCGGCGTAACCGAGGCGGCGTTATCGACCAAAATTTCCGCGCCGTTGACATAGCGCGACTCATCGGACGCCAAAAATAGTACGACATTGGCGATATCCTCAGGCTCACACATGCGATTGCTGCCGGCAGTAATTTGCTCGATCTCGTCGCGCGTTGCGGTATCTTTGCCGGTCGCGACTTTGGCAACCATCGGTGTTTTAACGCCGTCAGGATGCACGGAGTTACAACGCACATTATTTTTCACATCGCGACAATGAACGCCTACAGACTTGGTCAACGAACGCACCGCAGCCTTGCTGGCGCCATAGGCGGTAAACCACGCCATGCCGTGCACTGCTGCAATTGATGATATGTTCACAATCGAGCCGCCACCGCGTTTTTCAAGTGCCGGCAGCACGTGTTTACAACCGAGGAAAACACCGTCGGCGTTGACCGCCATCACCGCGCGCCAGTCCTCCAGCTTGGTATCCGCTGGACCGCCCATTTTCATAATGCCGGCATTGTTTACCAGCACGTCCAAGCCACCGAATTTTTCCTCGGTGAACTCTATGATTGCTTGCCAGGAAGCCTCATCGGTCACATTGTGTTTAAAAAATGCAGCGTTTTCGCCCAGCGATTGCGCTAAGGCTTCGCCATCCGTTTCGTTTAAATCGGCAATGACCACCTGTGCGCCTTCAGCGACCAAAAGTTTTGCATCCGCCACACCAATGCCGCTAGCCCCGCCCGTGACTATTGCCACTTTACCGCTGACTCTCCCCATCACACTGCCCCCATTTTCGCTTTGCTCGTAATGCGGATTTCATTATGCCTTAAACACTCAATAGGCGTGCTTATAAAAACACCGCGAATCATGTACATTTGGTTACCGTTGCTTAAAATAGGCCAGCACTAGCGGCTATATGCCGCTGTCGTGCCAAGGACTGCCACATTTTGAGGAATGAAACCATGGTAAATCGCTTTGACCCGAAAGATTTTCGGAATGCACTGGGCAGCTTCGCTACCGGCGTGACCATAGTCACAACATGTGGCAAAGAAGGCGAAAAAATCGGTCTGACAGCCAATAGTTTCAGTTCGGTATCTCTAGACCCACCGATGATATTGTGGAGTTTGGCGAAGTCCGCCATGAGCATGGCGGTGTTCGAAGAAAGTGACCATTTCGCCGTGCATGTGCTTGATGTCGATCAGCTAGACCTGTCTAACCGTTTCGCGGCACGGGGCGAAGACAAATTCGCCGGGCTGGAAACTATTGAGGGTGTCGGCGGCGTACCGCTATTGACCGATTTTTCCGCCCGTTTTCAGTGCCGCAAAAGCTACGCTTACGAAGGCGGCGACCACACAATATTTGTCGGCGAAGTGCTGGAATTTGACGATTCCGGCAAACAACCGCTGGTGTTTCATGCCGGTCGCTATGCCGAAGCTAAAACACATAAAGCCTTGCTGGGAATTCCGGCGGTGGACGACCATCATGAATTGAACGAAGATTTTTTGATGTATTTGTTGGAACGAGTGACGCCGCAAGTCACACTGCCGTTTCATCAAGCCGTAGAGCAGCAAAATATTAGCGTCTGCGGCATGCACGTATTAGCATTGTTAAGCGTTGGCGACGGACGCACGGTAGACAATATTTTGCAGCTGAATGAAATGGAACAACTGGATGTCGTCGAAGAGCTGAATAAAATGGCAAAGGATGAACTTATCAGGCAGCAGGACTCACGGGTTTACATCGAAAACAAAGGCAAGGATTTGATTGTCAAACTACTGGCAGTTGGCAAGGCTGTGGAGGCGGACGCGCTGTCGGTGCTTGACCACTACGAACAGCAGCAGTTTAAGGATATGCTAAAACGTATCATCGAACACACTGACGTTGGGCTACCCGACCCTTTTGTTTCCAGTTAAAGCTTAAGGTTTACTGCACAAATTTGTGCCCCCAAATACTGGGCAGCGTGCTGACCGTCGGCGTATAGCCTTCCCAATCCATTTGCAGACCGTCGCAGCCGAACTCCATGGCAAAGCCGGTGGGAGTGGCCATATAAAATGACAACATCCGGTCATTAGTGTGCCTGCCCAAGGTCGATACAATGGGGATTTCACGTTCGTTAACTCTGTCAAGGCAGTAACCCACCTCGTCAACGTTTGCGACTTCCAGCATCAGGTGCACGCAACCGACTGGGTTGTTGCCGTCTTCGAACAACGCCAGGCTATGGTGGCGTGGATTATTACAGTGCATGAAATGCAATCCCTGGCCAGGATCTTTTGGATCATCACTGAATTTGAAATGCATATAATCAGTGTCACCAAAGCCCAACACATCTCGGTAAAACTTATGCGTTTCTTGAAGTTTTGGCGCGGGTATAACGGCGTGGCCAAAGCCCATGTCGCCGTTAAAACCCGTCTGAAAATTTGAAATACCGACGGGTGAGACAAATTTTGCGTAATCGAGAGAAGCCCCCCAATACAGTTCCAGCGTATTGCCGGAAGGATCGTCCAGGCGAATAAATTCGCGCACACAACGCGCCTGTGCTTCTTTTGCGCTGCCTCGGGCGAAGTCTACATTGGCTTTTTTCAGTATTTTTTGAGCTTCTTTAAAGCCGGCCTCGCTGTCTAACTCCCAACCGGCCAAGCGGTAACGGTCATGTTTGCTCTTTTCAACGGCTATGCGAAACGGTCGCGCGTCCATACGTAAATACACCGTATCGCCCTGCTCAATAGTCGTGGCCTGCATCATACCCAACACCTCAGTGCCATATTCCAGCCACTTGGCGGGTTCACTCGCTTCAACAATGACGTAACCTAAACTGCAAATTTCCATAACAATATCCAAAGCTTGAAAAAGTGCGCAGATTTTGCAGACCGTGCGGGTCTGGGTCAACTGTAAGCCGCGACCCTACCATTCTTTAATGTCTGCAGGTCGCGCGACTGTCACTTTTTTATGCTGTAATATTGTGATTATCAAGCGTCTGCTAACGGCTCATAGACTAATTAATAATCAGTTTCGAGGCTAAATATGAAAGTAAAATGCGCCATTCTGGGCTCCGGCAATATTGGCACCGACCTGATGATCAAAATCATCCGCACGTCGAGTGTTTTGGAGATGGCAGCTTTCGTCGGCATTGATCCCGAATCCGACGGCCTGGCCCGTGCCGCTAGCCTGGATATTCCTTATACGTCGGAAGGCATAGACGGCTTGGTCAACATGGAGCACTTCGACCAGATCAAAATCGTCTTCGACGCGACATCGGCGGGAGCCCACAAACATCATAACGAAGTATTGAGCAAACACGGTAAGCAAATGGTCGACTTGACGCCGGCAGCTATCGGACCGTACACCGTTCCCGTGGTCAATATGGAAGAACATCTCAACGAGCAAAACGTCAATATGGTCACCTGTGGTGGCCAGGCGACCATTCCCATGGTACACGCCGTGGCGCGGGTTGCACCGGTGCACTATGCCGAGATTGTTGCCTCGGTTTCGTCGCGCTCGGCCGGACCCGGCACGCGCGCCAATATCGATGAGTTTACCCAAACAACAGCGCGGGCTATTGAAGTGGTCGGCGGTGCCAAACGCGGCAAGGCTATCATCATTTTAAATCCCGCTGAACCGCCGATGATTATGCGTGACACGATATTTACACTCAGCGCTACAGCCGACGAAGACAAAATCGCCGCGTCGGTTGCCGAAATAGTTGCCGATGTACAGTCCTATGTTCCCGGCTACCGGCTCAAACAGGAAGTACAGTTCGAGCATTTTAGCAAGAATAACGCGCTGCATATTCCGGGCTATGGCGATTTTGAAGGCGTAAAATCTTCGATATTCCTCGAAGTTGAAGGAGCAGCCCACTATCTGCCGGCCTATGCAGGCAACCTCGATATTATGACTTCTGCCGCCCTGGGCACTGCTGAACGCCTGGCGCAATTGAAGTTTGCAGCAAAAGCAGCGTAGGTTAAGGAGTACTAGACATGGCAATCGACCCGCTAAAAGACAAAATATATATTCAGGACGTATCGCTGCGCGACGGCATGCACGCTATTCGCCATATGTACAGCATCGAACACGTGCAGAAAATCGCTAAGACTCTGGACGAAGCGAAAGTGGATGCTATCGAAGTTGCGCATGGCGACGGATTATCCGGCACCAGTTTTAACTATGGCTTCGGCGCCCACACTGACAAGGAATGGATCGCCGCCGTAGCCGATGTGTTAGAACACGCAAAATTGACCACACTGATATTACCCGGCATTGCCGTTAAGGAAGATTTGCAATGGGCCTGGGATATGGGCGTACGTTCGGTCCGTGTGGCAACACATTGCACCGAAGCTGACGTATCCAAACAGCACATTGAATTCGCCCGTGAACTCGGCATGGACACCATCGGCTTTCTAATGATGTCGCAGATGATTGAGCCGGCACGGCTCGCCGAACAAGCCAAATTGATGGAGTCGTACGGCGCTCAATGCGTGTACGTGGTAGATAGCGGCGGCGCGCTAAACATGCACGACATAGAAGCACGCTTTAAAGCTTTTGCAGACGTGCTCGACCCTGCAACTGAACGCGGCATGCATGCCCATCATAACCTTGCCCTGGGCGTAGCTAACTCTATTGTCGCCGTCGAGAATGGCGCTAACCGTATCGATGCTTCGCTAGCCGGTATGGGCGCCGGCGCCGGCAACGCACCATTGGAGGTGTTTATCGCCGCAGCCGACCGCATGGGCTGGAATCACGGCTGCGACTTGTACAAGTTGATGGATGCAGCCGATGATTTGGTGCGACCGCTACAAGACCGCCCAGTTCGAGTCGATCGCGAGACCTTATCGCTGGGTTATGCAGGCGTTTATTCCAGCTTTTTACGCCACGCGGAAATCGCGGCAGAGCGTTACAATCTGGAAACACGCGACATACTCGTGGAACTGGGCCGACGCAAAATGGTGGGCGGTCAGGAAGACATGATTGTTGATGTCGCGCTAGATATGATCAAAGCACGCGAAGGGCATAGCGAAACTGTTACCGATATCAAACAGCAAGCCAGCGGCTAGCTAACCACTGGCGACAACGTTCTTCTCCTCCTGGACCCCTATATGGGGTCTTTTTTTTGCCGCCATGCTGGGCCAACAAAAAAAGGAACGTTTAAAAGAAACCCGACATAGCGTACGCGGTTTTCTTAAACATCAGATCCGAAGCCTGTTCCAGCTTGAGGTTAGCTTGATTGGCGGTGGTGACGATACGTGTGCGATATTCCTTTTTGTTGCCCACTTCTGAGTAGGTCTGGCGACTAGTACCCGCATCTGACACCTTGGTGTCAACCTGGCTATCTTTGCGCACATACACGCCTTTTGGTGCTTTCTCTTTGATTTGCACGTCGCAAACCAGCATATAGGTCACGTCTTTCACCAGCGCACCGGAAACCAGTTCCGCCGCACCACCAAGCACACCGCCAGCAGCAGCACCACGGTAAGGGTTACCTTTATTTACCAGCGAACCAGTCGCCGCACCGGCCGCAACAGCGCCACCCATATAGCCCTGATTCAGCGCAGCCTCGGCGGCGGTTGGCGAGGCCTTCTCAAGATTGAGCACGTAGGCAATCATTTGAAATTGCGCCGCAGCGGGATCGTCTACTACGCGATAGCCATTGTCGTTCAACCCAAACTGCTCGACCACAAACTGTTTGAACGCGCGTCGATCAAATTCCATCACTCCGCTTTTCACGTCGAGATACACCGTGCGTTTTTCCCTAGTAACCGGGTCAACGAATACTGAAGTGCTAGTCCGAGCTTGCACATCCAGGTCTTTCTTGGCAATGCTAGTATAAGTAGCCGCACAACCGCCGAGTACGCTCGCGATGACAAACATAATCAACAGGGTTGCAATTCGATTAATGACTGTATTCATTGTGACACTCCATTTTAAATTTACGATCTATCTATCCCTGGTCGATCTACTATCTTCCAGTTTTTCTAAAGGAAACTAATACCAATAACGACCGTAATAACGGTGATAATAACGGCAGTTTCTATACGCGCTCCAGCCATAGCTATAGATGTTCGCGCATGTATAGCCTGGCCGCCAATAGTCTGGTGCTTTTCTGACTTCCGGCTTCAAATCCTTCGCCATTGCGTCCTTCATATAGGCGGTGACCTTTGCTTCATCTGCCGCGGAAAAAGGTTTTTCCATTACCTCGGCATTAAGCTGGCGTTGCATTGCCGCCATTTCCTCCTCTTCATTTGCGAACACCGCGGGGGCGAACAGCAGCATGAACACGAGCAGCGTGCTGATTGGTTTCATGTACGACCTCCTTGGAACATCTAGCAGTGCAAATTCGTTCACACTTAATGTGTGAATATTTGACAAACATTTTAAGCCGCCATTTACAAGCTTGGCAAGCGCATTTTGGTCATTAGTCGCACGGCCACACACCGCTATTAAGCCGGCTGTGCATCATTTTCACCTAGTGTTACGTTTCGATCCTGGCCAAGCCCGTTCAAGCACGGCCACTTTTCTGCGCAACTGCTCCAGCTCCTGCAGCAGTTGCAAGGTCAGGCCGATACCGGGTACGTTGATATCTAAATCACGTCGGAGCCCTTGCGCTCGTCTGCACAACCGCAACTGCTCTTGCGTGAAGCGCCATTCCTGCTGGGTTTGACCCTGCGGCTCAAGCACTCCGTGTTCCACCAGTTCGAGCAAAAAATCATCGTTGATAGCGGTTATTCGGCACAACTCAGCGAAATTATAATTTACGACCGATTCGGCAAGAATATAGGTTTTTTCAATCATTCTTTAGTTCCATCCCGGCACGTGGATCAAACACACACTGCTGGTTTAGCTGTTCGTAAAGCGCCTTTGATTTGTCATCAAGCGTACTCGGGTTGACAATCTGTAAGATAACATACTGATCACCAGCGGGTGTACCGGGCATGCCACGCCCCTTAAGGCGCAGCTTTTTGCCGGCCTGCGAGCCTTCTGGAATATTCAACTTAACCTTGCCAGCCAAAGTCGGGGTGGCAATGGTCGCGCCTAGCGCTGCCTCCCAGGGCGTCACAGGTAAAGTGAGACTAATATCCTTGCCGTCCAACACATAATGACGATGCGGTTGGATGTTCACTTCAAGGTACAAATCACCCGCTCGCCCTGCATTACCAGCTTCGCCAAGGCCTTTCAGTCGCAACTGCTGGCCATCCGTTACACCGGCGGGAATGGAAATATCCAATGTGCGTTCGCGCATGACAACGCGCTGGTTGTCGAGCTCGGGGCTTTGAAATTGCACGCGTTTTTTGCCACCTTGAAATGCTTCTTCTAGCGTGATGCTGATTTGCGCATTGCGGTCGCCGCCTCTGATGTCTTGCTGACGATAAAATTGGTCGCCTGGTCCAGCGCTGCCGCCGGCAAATGCTTCGCCAAAAATGCTTTGAAAGAAATCGCTGAAGCCGGCCATATCTTCAGCCCGAAATTCGTGCTGGTGGGTGCCTTGCGCGTGCCAATCCGGCGGTGGCCGAAATTCTTCGCCCTGGTGATAACCATACTTACGCAGCTGATCATAAGCCGCACGCTTTTCTTCGTCTTTCAGCGCTTCATAAGCCTCGGACACCTCCTTGAATTGTGCTTCAGCGTCCGCCTCCTTGCTGACGTCGGGGTGATATTTGCGCGCCAGCTTACGATAGCTGCGCTTGATCTCGTCTTGCGAAGCAGCATCGTTAACACCGAGTATTTGGTAGTAGTCTTTAAATTCCACCGTGTGGTTTCCAGTACATGAGTTAACTAGAAAATGGGTGCAAAAAACGCCAATTTCAAGTGGCCGGAAGCAATTTGATGGAGGGCTGCTATTGACGACACCAGGGTAATTGAGCTAAAAAATACCACTCTGGGCAATGCCATCGAATATAAACTGCACCGCCAAGGCCGACAGCAGCACGCCAATGATCCGGCTAATTACGTGCAAACCGGTAACACCAAGCACACGTTGAATTTGCGCTGCACCCAGTAGTGCCAAATAAGTGATCAATAATACCGCCACCATGGCACCGAGCACCACCAGCTGGTGCAATAAGTGGCCGCTACTGTTCGCCATTAGAAGAATGACGGCGCCCATCGCTCCGGGTCCTGCAATCAGGGGCGTGGCTAGTGGGAAAACGGCGATATCATCTTTTAGCACCGCTTCCTCGGTTTCAACTTCGGTGGTGGATACACCGCCTGAGTCGCGGGCAAACACCATATCGATGCCGATTAATAACAACAATATGCCGCCTGCCGTACGCAAGGCCGCTAGCGAAATACCCAAGGCCGTCAGTGTGGCGTTACCAAACACGGCGAACAACAATAAAATCATGGTAGCCACCGCAATGCCACGCAATGCCATCGAACGGCGCTCCTTAGGCGCACTGCGCGTCGTGAGCGCAGCGAACATGGCAGCCACATCAATGGGACCAATCGTTGCAAAGAACGTCGTAAAAGCAATGATGCCAATTTCTAACATGCAAATACCTGGTTGACGCTACAGACAGTTATTGATGTGCAAGGCGCTCCGTACGTTAACACGCGGCTAGCGAGGTGGCTATAGAACGCCGTCACAGCTAAATTTTTACGAAGCCGGGATTTAATCAACGCTTTATGCTTGCG
>JBPCXM010000598.1:0-3054 GCA_051008535.1 Pseudomonadales bacterium
CCTGGTGGGCTTCCGGCGTGGTCGGTGCGTTCGCGCCTTCGACGATAATGCTGGCCTTGACGCCGTTAACATTGTCTTCGTTAATCGCATTCTCCAACGCTGCCGGCACCAATACATCGCAATCCCAAGTGATGATTTCCGCGCCGTCAAAGGCATCACCACCGGGAAAGCCCTGTAGCCCGCCATGTTCGGCGGTCCATGCGATCAGGGCGGGAACATCGAGTCCATCTTCCCGGCACACGCCACCGGTATGGTCGGCCACGGCGATGATGCGGGCGCCTTGCTCCGCGATCAGTCTTGCGGCGTTACTACCAACGTTACCGAAGCCTTGTACGGCCACGGTGATATCCTCGAATTTACGATTTTGTTCGCGCAGTGCCTCGGCCAGCGCATCCATGACCCCGCGGCCGGTTGCCGCATCGCGACCTTCCGAACCGAACAGATCCAGCGGCTTGCCGGTCACGACTCCGGGCGAGAATCCCGCGTACTTTGAATACTCGTGCATAATCCAGCCCATGATCGCGGCGTTGGTATTGACATCGGGCGCCGGGATGTCCGAAGTCGGGCCGATGACTTCATTCATCTGCTCTACAAAGCGAACCGTTATCTGGAACAAGTCACGCTCGGACAGTGCATGAGGATCGCAGTTGATGCCACCTTTGGCGCCACCAAACGGCACGTCCACGACCGCGGTTTTCCAAGTCATCAGATTAGCTAACGCCGCGGCATGATCTTCATCCATCGATGGATGAAAGCGCAGACCACCCTTCATTGGCCCGCGGGCAAAATTATGCTGTACTCGATAGCCCTTGTAGGACTGCAGTTCGCCGTTTTCCCCCTCGATGGTGATGCCCACTTTGACAGAACGGCGTGGCGTCAAAAGAATTGTCCGCACCGTGTCGGACAAGTCGAGCACGTCGGCAGCCTTATTAAAATATAAATGGCTTTCAGCAAGCATGTTCTGTCCTCCTTAGCTTCACTACGGTGAAACTTATTATTAGTATTAACGAATGTTCCGTAACAAGAACGGTCACCCTTCAAGAAAAACTGAGGAAAAAATCCTCGACAAATCGAATTAGATCAGAGGTCCTATAAACTCAATCCAGACAAGTTATCCATAGAGTATTTTAGAATTTTTTTGTACGTATAAATACAGCCGTTACGAATAAATTATTCGTTAGGAATGCGAAACATATCGAAGTAGCCGCGTCACTGGCCTGGAGTTGTAATTAGTCAAAAACTAAAGCCTACCGGGCTAATTTTAGGTCGTGCGTTATATTTATAAATGCGTTTTAATAACAAATTATCGTGAGTTCATCAGTGGGAGATTTTCATGGCTAAAGAAGAAGACCGCAATTATTCACGTCGAAACCTACTCAAAGGCACAGCCGCATTGGTTTCAGGTGGGGTTCTTGGTGGTACCCTGGCCGCGTGTTCAGATAAGCCCGCCAATAAGCATGAGGCCACCGGCGACGAACCACCTCCTTTACCGTGGGAATGGCCCGAGCTTGATCCTTTAGAGGCCGGGCGCCGAGCCTACAAAAATTATTTCATTGGAGGTTGCGGACATGGCACGTATTACGCTTTACTCAGCCTGCTTAAAGAGAAAGTTGGCTATCCGTGGACAACCATGCCCGAAAAAATGATGATTCACGCTGCGGCAGGTTATGGTGGACATGGCACTTTGTGCGGCACACTTGGAGGGACATCGGTCATTATTAATCTTGTAGCTTACAAAGACGGTGATGATCTTTATCGTCAGATAGTTGACCGCCTTTACTATTGGTACGCGCAGCAAAATTTTCCTACCAATAGATTCGATGATATTTCTCAGGTCCCCAACCAAATTCAGGTTCAGGCAATGACACCGCTTTGCCATACCTCCGTTACGAAGTGGATGAATGCGGCTGATGCTACAGTGACCTCTTTGGAGAAAAAAGAGCGTTGTGCCAAGGTGGCAGGCGAAGTTGTTTATGTAACCACTCTGGCACTTAATGAATATTTCGCTGGCAAATGGACTCCTGCCGCATGGAAACCGTCAAAAGAGACTGAGCACTGTGTAACATGCCATGGTCCGGATGATATGTTCCATACTTTTGAAAGTAAGGACTCGCAACAAGGACATATGGAATGTCACTTGTGCCATGACGACCATACTATGTGAGTACTGCAATCGATTGTGAATAATGTTAATTGCTATTTATATTTACTTGATCGATTTGAATAATGCGCGTTCTGCAACTTCATAACACAGTCACAACGTTCTGATTGTGTCGTATTTATTGGGCGGGTACAGGAAACTTCACAGTCCATGGCACATAGAATAAGGATAAAAAAAGGCCTCGATATTCCGATTTCCGGCACACCGGAACCTACCGTAGGGCCTGGTCAAAATGTCAGTTCTGTGGCGCTTCTTGGCGGCGATTACCTCGGACTAAAACCCAAAATGTTGGTGCAGGAAGGTGACCAGGTCGGCCTGGGGCAGGCACTCTTCATAGACAAGCGTGATCCAGATGTTATGTTTACGGCACCTGGTAGTGGCAGAGTAGTCGCTATAAATCGCGGCGCACGACGGGTGCTGCAATCTGTGGTGATCGAGCTGGATGAGTCCGGAACTGACACATCAGAATACAGGCAACTGGCAGGCTCTGATCCTGAAACAAGAGACCAAAATACCATTCGATCAGCGTTGTTAACATCCGGATTGTGGACCGCGTTTCGTACACGACCATATAGCAAGGTACCACAATCAAACAGCAGCCCGAGTTCAATCTTCGTTACTGCCATCGATACCCAGCCATTGGCTGCAGACCCAAGTTCAGTACTGGATATACACAGCGAAGCATTTCTTATTGGATTAAAAATAGTCACCCGCTTAAGCGAAGGCACTATATATATGTGTACTGAAGCGGATTGGAAAGGACCGGTCAGTAATAGTCAACGAGTGCAACATGTTGAATTTACAGGTCCGCATCCAGCGGGTATGCCCGGTACTCATATTCATTACCTCGATCCCGTCAGCTCGGATCGTACCGTTTGGCATATTGGTTACCA
>JBPCXM010000599.1:0-2838 GCA_051008535.1 Pseudomonadales bacterium
CCCACCAGATTCTGGGGTCGCTTGAGGCCGGCACTGATCGCGGTCACGGATATAGAGGAGGTATTGGTGGCCAGAATGACGTCTTCACCACAGCGTTCTTCCAGACCCGAAAAGACCTTTTGTTTGATCTGCAGATTTTCCACGATCGCTTCGACAATTAATGCGGCGTCGCCCAACGCATCGATAGTGTCATTGGGCTCGATCCTTTCGACCAATGTGGCGGCGTCTACTGCAGACATCTTACCTCGGCTCACCAATCGCTCCAGCCCCTTGCGAATATTTGCAATGCCCATGGCGGCTGCACCGGGCACATTATCGAATAATTTCACTGGATGACCGGCCGCGGCGGCGACCTGCGCAATCCCCGCACCCATTGTCCCTGCACCAACTACCCCAATAATTTTATCGGCAGCTAATGCACCCATATCACTCACCCTTAAAGACCGGTGGGCGCTTTGCCATAAACGCGGCTACGCCTTCCCGATAATCCTGCGTCTGGCCAGCGGCACGCATGGACTCCTTTTCCAATTCCAGTTGATCCTCGAGCGTATTAGAAGTTGAGGCGAGCAGCGCTCGTTTAATGAAGGCCAAGCCCTTGGTAGGTTGAGAGGCGAAATGCTTCGCCAAGGACAAGGCTTCGTCGAGCAGCTTATCGTCATCCACACATTTCCAGATCATGCCCCAGGTTTCCGCCTGCTCGGCACTCAGCTTGTCGCCCAGTAATGCGAGCCCTTTTGCACGCGGAAGTCCAACCGCCCGCGGCAGGTTCCAGGTGCCGCCCGAGTCCGGAATCACCCCGATCTTACAGAAAGCTTGTATAAACTTGGCGGAACGCGCCGCCAACACGATATCACAGGCCAGTGCGATGCTCGCACCGGCGCCGGCGGCGACGCCATTGACCGCACAGATCACCGGCATCTCCAATGTTGACAAGGTGCGAATTAGCGGGTTGTAATTCTTCTCGACCGACTCGCCCAGATCCGGCGCTTCAGCGCCCGAAACAACGGCGCGATCATTCAGATCCTGACCAGCGCAGAAGCCGCGGCCGTTTCCGGTCAGTAACAAACAGCGCGCGCTCTTGTCCTTCTTCACTTCTTCGAGCGCCGCACGGACCTCTTCGTGCATTTCACTCGTGAAGCTATTCAAACTGTCCGGGCGGTCGAGGGTCAGGCTAGCGACGCCCTCGTTAATTTCAAATTGGATGGTTTCGTAACTCATAATGTGTTTTCCTCCAAACTCCATAGCGAATCGACCTTGAATTCCGGTTTCCTCTTTTCAATTAAGGCGTTGATGCCTTTATTTCTGTCCTAGGAGCCGGCCAGAGACACACAAGCATTGCGCTCATACTCGAGCCCGGCTTCCAGTGATGTTACGTTTAAATGAATTGGTATCCCGGTTTTTTTATTAAGCGCCAATGGTACTCCAATCAGATACATAAATCCATATTTAATATTGTTTTACGTGTCATTTAATGTTTGACTAACATTCTACTGATCAAAACAATTTATCACCGACTATCAGATCATGAACAGAATCCAGGTTTGTTCAGACTTTAAGTTGCCCGTACCAAATAAGTACTTCTGATTTAAACTCCACCAACCCAAGCATCGGGAATATTGTCCTCTAACAACTGCGCGATGCTAAATGTAGTGATTGATTGATCGTTACCAACTTCGTCCGCAAAACTCGACCTAAATAGACTGCGCGACAAAATTTTTGCATACGGATATTTTTTGCGCAGCCAAACCGCGGTACGTAAATTCTGTTCATCGTCCCCCGTTCCCACAATAATGACGGGCTCTCCTTTTTCCAGTTGAATACGTTTCGCCAATTGTTGCCACACTTTCGGATGCTGAATTTCACCTTCAAAGACCTCGCGTTGATACCCTCCACCGCGATCCAGCTCTTCATCGGCCACTAGCACACGGCGCTGAGCATCGCGATCGATAATGGCTACTTTGTCGAAAGCACCTTGCGCGTGATGGTGTAATTCCTCAAGTATGGTTTGTCCAAACCGACCGAAGCCTGCTATCACTACAGTGTCACGTGGAACAGTCTTGCGAAAATGATCAAGCATACTGGACTTGACGAGTCCGGCTGCTGCCACATGATAAGCGTTAAACGTAGTAGCTCCATGTGCAGCACGTGTATCCGCCATGACGCGCATGAAACGCAAATCCGAACTACGAATAATGACGCTGTTACGCAGTTCCGGAAACAGTTTCAACACTATGCTGGCCGCTTCGTAATTTTTATAATTATCGTTACTTAGAAACAATACACGACGTGCACGTTCCAGGCGCAACCGGGAAAGCACAAATTCACTGGTAAAGTCACCAATGAGGTAACGCACCCGGTAAATTTGCTGCAACTCATCCAGAGTACTTTCATTCATCTCTTGATCAACGACGACGACCGGAAGACGTGGACAAGTCGCTCTTAGTTTTCGCAAAAAAGTGATTGTCAAACCGCCGGCACCACAGATCACAATATGCCCACGTAAATGCCGCAGGTGCCAGGAGTGTGGAGCCAGTACGTGCAGTAAAGTCTCTATGACTGCTGATACTGTCAAAATAGGCGAGCCAAAATAAGCCAGCCATAAGAGTACTCGGCCCAGTAGCGGTCCCCCGGATGGCGTTCCTAAATCTAACCCGCCCAGCACAAATAAACCCAGACTGTAATAGGCCTTGGTCAACACGCCGGCACTGGACACATGTTCACGTTCACTGACCGATACACCCGATAAAAAGCCAGACATAGCGCAGAGAAAAAGCAAAGCAGCCACCCACCAATGCCAGTCAACTCGGCGGATAGGATTTGATTCAGAGTACTTCATGA
>JBPCXM010000600.1:0-3802 GCA_051008535.1 Pseudomonadales bacterium
AAGGTGGTCATCCATATAACTGTAATCCGCACGAATATACACGCCGCCATCCGCCAATGGAAAGACCAGCGTTGCGGCCAGATTGCCGCTGAACTCGGCGGTAAAGGGTAAATCCAGCCCCTTGTCAGGGCCTGCTGTAATCTCATAGTCATGCATGTAGAGCAGACCGGCGGTAACCGTTAGGTTAGGCAGGGGTAGCGCATCCACGCTAATATCAAGTCCCGAGGTTTCGACCTCTCCCTGGTTGCCTACCCGGGTACCGGCCCCCGTGTCCAGTTGCTGTTGGGCCTGATATTCTTCAATTTCGCTATAGAACAGCGTCGCATTGACGCGCAGCCTGGCGTCCAGCAAGGTCGACTTTACGCCCAGTTCGTAGCTGATAGTCGTCTCATCGTCGAACTCGCGTTCGTCTGCCGCGCCACTCACGCCGTTGAATCCACCAGACTTGGAACCCGTTGCGGCGCTGGCAAACAGCATCGTGTCGTCGCCAATATCGAAGCTGGCATTCAGCAGCCAGTTGACATCTGTGCTGCTTCGCTCAAATTCCGCGTCGATGGGTGAGGCGACTGAGTCAAGTAATGAACGTCCGAGAAGTGTGGCAGACGGGGCCGTGGAGTCAGTTACTGTGAGAAAATCTGCACGCTTTTCTTCATCGGTCCAGCGCAGTCCCGCTGTGACATGCAGGCGGTCACTGATGTGCCAGGTCGTCTGGCCAAACGCCGCCAGCGTTTCATTTTCCCACACCAGTTCCGAGCGCAGCACATCGCCAGGTTGCGCTAAAAAGTCAATAGCGATTCCAGGTGGTAGCAGCGCAGCCAGGTTCTGCTGGCTAGCTATGGTTAAAAAATCGTCGCCAAGAAACACATAGGGTGACCCATCGCCTCGCTCGGTCGTCTGCTCGTAGTAAAACAGCCCCACCTGATAATCCCATTGGCCATCTGTCTCGGACGAAAAACGCAACTCCTGGGAAAAACTGTCGCCCGAACTGACGTCGTTTACCAGCGAAAAGATATCCAGTTCGGAGCGATCCACATCCGCTGTACTAACATAGTCATAGTCGTTCCAGGCAGTGATCGATTTGATTGAACCCAAACTCAGATCGTAGTCGATCACCATCGCTAGCGCATCCGCCTCAAGCTCAAATTCGCTGTCTACATCGACGGCGATTTCGTAATCTTCAGGATCATTTTTGGGCACGGAAAAACCCTGTAAGGCAAGCTCGGTGTTGACCGACTCACTTTGCAGCGCGTCGGCGCCGCAGCAGTTGGCATCCCGTTCAACATGACTGCCGGTGAATAGAAAGCTCAGTGAATCTGTCGGCTCCCACAGCAACTTGCCGATCAGGTTCCAGTCATCGGCGCCATTGAGATCTTCACCACTAGCGTTTTCCAGATAACCATCCCGTTGGTTCACGTTACCCGACAAGCGATATGCGACGGTATCCGAGAGCGGACCACTGACGGACGCAGTGATTTTTTTCGAATCATAATTGCCCACTGTCGCTTCTACGTAGCCTTCAAACTCTTCGATATTCGGCGCTTTGGTGATAACGCTGATAGCACCCGCATTGGTATTTTTGCCATACAATGTTCCCTGCGGCCCCTGCAACACCTCGATGCGCTCAATATCGGTTAAATCTGACATGCCGATCCCCGAGCGGCCCATGAACACGCCGTCGACAAACATACCCACCGAAGGTTCGAGGGCAGGATCAGTTTGCGCGGTGCCCACCCCGCGTATTTGCAACCTGGCGGTAAAGGGGCTGGTATTCACCGCGATATTCAGGCTTGGTGTCATGATGGCTACGTCAGAGGCATCGTTAATGCCCGCTTCTTGAATCGTGTCGGCGCTAAATGCATTTACCGTAACCGGGATATCCTGCAGGCCGGCAGCTCGTTTGGTGGCGGTAACAACCACCTCCTCCAACGTAAGGGTCTCTTGAGCCGATGCCTGGGACAACCAAGTAACGGCTGTCACGCCAGCCACTGCCTTCACGGCCATCGTCAGGATTTTCTTTTTGCGGTTTGGGCTCTCTGAATTCATGGCATCTAGTCTCATGTTTAGTGGTTAGCTGGGCTGTAGCATTACTCACAAGCCGTCAGTGTTCAGACACGCTCTATTGGCATACAGTATGTCATAATAATACATAACTTGCTAGCATTAAGTTGTAGATTTGCGCAACTAATTTGATTTATTACGCAAGCCGCCAAATTAGATCCGATAACTTGTAAAGCTGCACCGGATGCCTTACTATTTATATAAATGTAAGGAGTCAACACATGGCTGAGGCTGCGCTAACTAGCAAGGGACAAATCACCATTCCAGCTGAAATCAGGCGTCAGATGAACCTTGGCCCGCAAGATAGGGTTGTGTTTACCTTGCTACCCAATGGTACAACTATCATGCGGGCAAAGACTCGTTCGGTTGCGTCCTTGGCCGGATCTGTAAAGACACGAAAGAAAAAAGTAGCCATCAAAGATATGCGGATGGATTGATGTGTCGGCTCTCGACACTAACGTTTTGATCAGATTTCTGGTTGCTGACGACGCCAAGCAGTTTGAGATTGCCAAGGCATACATCGAATCAGTGTCCCCGGAAGAGACGCTTTTCGTGCCTCTATCCGTCTCCATGGAGTTAGAGTGGGTATTAAGGTCACGCTATGAAATGGACAAAGCTTCGATAATTTCAATCTATATTCGATTGCTCGAATCCAGAGAGATCGAATTCCAGGAAGAAGATTCTATTGAAGTGGCTCTGAGTCTTTACTCGGACAACAATGCCGATTTCGCTGATTGCGTTCATCTGTCTGTTACGTTCACTCACCATCAAACTCCTCTGATAACTTTTGACCGAAAGGCATCTAAATTGTCAGGCGTGAAATTGCTGACGTAGATCAGCCTTCACGAACGCGTGCTGTCTATCGAATCTATCACGCGACTGGCCGCTTGCGCCTGATAAGCGACTGTCCGATTATATCGAAGTCCTTTTTTAAATATTCTCGCGTCAAGTTTGGGCCTCTACTGCTCAAGCCACATTTACTGCTTCAGGCCGGCACTGTTTTCCTCGTCGGCCGTTTCGCTTTTGTTTTTGCTTTCGCTTTTACTTTTGTTCTTGCTTTCGGTTTCGGTTTACGCAAACCGGCAGCATCCTCCAACTCCACCAGTGATTGCTCCATATAGTCAATCAAGCGCTGCGCCTGTGGAATAGAGCGGCGACAGGCGATGAAGCCGAAATCAACATTCTGGTCGTAAGTGACCAGGGTGATATTCAGCGCCACACCCTCGGTGACGATTGATACCGGGTAACTGCCATCCAGGCGTGCGCCATTCCAGAACATGGGTTGGGCGATTCCCGGCACGTTGGAAATGACGGTGTTAAATGGAGGCAAACGGCTGGCGAGACCGAGAGGCATCAATAACATGCCAGGCATTTGCAGGACCGTGCTGAACACCTGCGCCTCGCCAGGCGACATTTGCTGGAGCAGCGCTTTGCCGGCGCGGGTCGAAGCCTTGATCGCGGCAAATCGTTTGCCCGGATCCTTGATGTTGGTGGCCAGATCAGCGCTGATTGACCCCACTGCATTCGACGAGTCGATATCGCCCTTTTGACGCAACGAGACCGGCACCATGGCCTTGAGAGATTTATCCGGCAGCTCGGCATGGTTTAGCAAATAGTGGCGCAGCGCGCCAGCACACATAGCCAGCACAGCATCATTAAAGGAACCATCGAAGGCCTTGCCAACCGCGCGAATGCGAGCAAACGGCCAGGACTGGGCAACGAAACGGCGTGCGCCATGGACCGA
>JBPCXM010000601.1:0-3651 GCA_051008535.1 Pseudomonadales bacterium
GGTTTTGCCATGCCTTGAAATTGACGCAGCATTACCTGCCAACAGCCGCCAAGCAATCATATAAAAAGACGCTGCTAATAACAAACAGAATTGACTGATTTTATTTTCGGGAATGCCGCCCGATGGCGCTGGGGCCAGCTTCTTTGAAAATCTCCTCCAGGCGATCTGCCAGGTAATCGAGTAAGCGTCGGACACGCTTATCGCGGTTGGTGACCATCTGGCCGACGGCCATTCCTTCCATCATGGACTTGGTTAAGTCCATGGCGAGCAGGAAGCGCTCACCGCGAGTCGCCCAGTCCTTGAACAATGCAGCGGCGGTTTCCAGCGAATGGCGGTCAAAATCCGCAGAGGCGGTTTCCAGAACGGCCATCAAATCCGGGTCGGTACGCGCTTCTACGCACAGTTCGTGGTAAGCCATAAACAAATCACTGGACAGGTAATCCCAGTAGGCGTCCAGGCCGGCCCGGCGACGCTTCTTACTCCGTACAGAGCTTGGGATTTTCTGAACCCTTTTGCTAAAGTCCGCCAGCAATTTGCTGTGCAGATGCTCCGTGGCTGCCCGAATCAGGTCTGTTTTGGAGGGAAAGTGATTCAACATGGCCCCCCGGGAAACCCCGGCTGCGCTGGCCACCTTGGCGGTAGTCACGTTGGCGTAACCCAGCTTAATGAAACACTTGATGGTGGCATCAAGAATCTTTTCCCGAGTCATGGCGCTTTTCTGGGCCTGCCAGGTTAGCTCCTGGCCATTCTCGTCGTCACCACCTCTAGGGTTTCTGGCTTTGTATGCGGGCATCAGGTTAGATCAAAGTTGTTGGATGAAAAACAAGGCCCACATTCTAAAACAGGACGAGGTCGTTTTCATCCTATGCCTTAGACTTGATAAGAGCAGAATACTGCCCGCTCAGATCCGTGGGGCCGTAGTAAATGACGTTGTAATGCCGGGTCTGGTATAGCCAGTGCTTCTGCGCCCGTATATAGGTATCCCGGTAGTGGCCCAGCACCAGAGCCGCATTACCCCCCACGTCCCTGGTGAATTCCTGCAAATACCAGTGGCCGGTTGCGCTGTCGCCCTGAACTTCGAATGAGCCGGAGGAGGGCATCATGATGGCGAACTCGAAACCTTCGATCATTTGCTGCCACTGGGTGACTATATTGTCCCGCCCGCTCACTTCTTTCCCCATTAGGGACCAGGTAGCATCCTCTGCCCAGGTGGCTGCCCAGTCGCCACCGTCCCGCCGGTTCACTGCGTCGATGTAGCGGTCCATCAGCCTCCTGAGGTCCAGTTCGTCTTCTACTGTGGTCATCGGATTGCTCCTCGTGCGGGTTTGATTTGCACTGTAGCCCGGCTGCACCGATAAATAAACAGTAGAGACTGATTCTGGGCCAAGCGGCAGAATCCTAGGGGTACAGTTTCTAATAAAAGCAGTATTGACGGATTGTTTTATATAAACTAATTCGCTAAACTCAAGGCCATAAGACGCTCTGGATTGCTGATGGACGTCATCGATTACTCGCCAGCCAGGAGAGTGCTCGCGGTTACACGCGGGCACCCGTACGACCGCAACGCATTTGCCGACCTGTTTGTTGGTTTGGATGACACCGACGTGTGTATTGTCGAACAACCTCTGGCGCAAGAGTGCTTTCGGCCTGAAATCATCCGGGACTTCGACGCCGTCCTTTTCTATGACATGCCCGGTGTCGACTTTTCCAGTTCGCCAGGACAGGCTCGCGCCACGGAGCCCCCGGTGGAGTTCAGGGAAAACCTGCTGCGAATGCTAGCAGATGGCATGGGCGTGCTCTTTATGCACCATGCGCTGGCGGCCTGGCCTGCATGGGATGAATATGCAGAAATCATCGGCGGACGTTTTCATTACCAATCTTCGACTCTGCATGAAAAGCGGTGGCCCGACTCAGGCTACCGTCACAAAGTGACCCATACAATGAGTGTCGTCGGCGACCATCCGTTGACCAGGGGCGTGCCTGCCGAATTTGAGATGACCGATGAGCTCTATCTCTGCCCTGTCTTCGAAGAACAGTTGGTCCCCCTGTTACGCAGCAACTATCACTTTGATTCGGATCATTTTTATTCGGCTGCAGAAGCGGTTGCCGGTCGCCTGGAGTCCCGGCAAGGCTGGCAACATCCCGTGGGAAGTTCGCTTGTCGGCTGGGTTAAGAGCTGGGGCAAGAGCCCCGTCGTCTACCTGCAGGGTGGCGATGATGCGGAGGCACTCGGAAATTGCCAGTTTGGAAAACTTGTGCACAACGCCCTGCGCTGGTTGAGCGATGGTGAGTCACGAAAATGGGTCGCTGAGCGGAGTTTACGCGCAGGAAGTCATTAGCTGCGTGTGAACATTGACGGAAATCGTGAGTAGGTCTGCCCTGCCAGTGGAAGTTTTAATATAAACAGTATATCCTGCTTTAAATGAAGTGCTAGCAGTCAGCCTCACAGCAATGGGAACACATTATGACCGAACAAACGACCAACTACGATGATGTCAAGCGCTACCGATTGGACCCGGACCGAGAACAAGAGCTGCTGAAAACGGGTGGCGAATGCACCTTCATCTGGGCCAACAAAGCCGGGCATCCACTCGGCGTGACCACCGCATATGTGCCGGCAAAAGGCAAAATCTGGATGACCGCCACGCGGGAGCGTGTACGCATCAAGGCGATTGCGCGAGACGGACGTTCAGCCATCGTTATTACCAGCAAAGGCACACCCATGGGTGGTGGGAAGACAGTCACTTACAAAGGTCATACCGTGATCCACGACGACCTGGAAACAAAGCACTGGATGTACCGGTTGCTGGCCAAAGGTATGGAGGTCGCTGGGCAAGAGGACGAGGATAATGATTTCGTCGCAGGTATCGACCCCGAGATGTTTGTTCGCTTCCTGGACACCCCTGAAAGGATCGTTCTGGAGTTCACCCCGGAGATGTCCATCCCGTTTGATGGTGACAAGATGGCCGCGGGTACCGCGCAGGCTTACGCCGAGTTCGCGAAGCAGGACGCGAATCAGGCAAACGATGCGGACACCTAAGTGTCGATCTTCGCCAGGTCTCGCTCGGGTACATTTCTCTTAGCACTGCAATTTAGGCTACGTAGAGCGTCCCATCACGGATTCTATTGCGCTAAATAATTCCAGTGCAACTGCCGAAAAGGAGAAATAAAAAAAACAGTATTGACTGCATTTATTTATAAGAATATAGTTGCATCGCCAGTCGATAGACCAGCTGCCTGGTCACGGCTAAATGGCGCTTCGCGCCGCTTCGTCGACAGGCCTGGCGGAGGCCGCCGTAACTCGTACAGAGTTGATTTAACAGTATAAAAAAAAGTCCTAGAGCTCTAAAGATGGAGAGAAAACCATGATTCGCAAACACAATGTTTTATATCTAGCGTTACTGTCTGTCTTGCCATTGCCTGTGTCCGCACAAGAGGGTGCCGACACAAGTTTGATGCTTGAGGAGGTGATAGTTACGTCTCGCAAGCGTGATGAGTCAGCGCAGGACACGCCCGTAGCCGTCACCGCAATCGCCCAGGAGCTGCAAAACGCCAGTATTCGTAATCTGCGTGATATCGAAGGCTATTCGCCCAATGTGACCATTGACAACTCGACAGCGGGCCCGGGTGCCGCCGCCATTTCCATCCGTG
>JBPCXM010000602.1:0-6099 GCA_051008535.1 Pseudomonadales bacterium
CAGGAAATCCGCCTGAGCGGTAGTAATGACAGGGTGCAGTGGACGGCGGGTCTCTTCTACCAGGAAACCGACGAAGTGTGGGATTTTATCTCCTATCTCGAAGGTTATCGCAATTCCCCTGCATTCGCGGCATGGTCTTACTACTATCCCGGCATAGCACCCACAGACGGCTGGTGGCTGTCGGTTCAACAAAGTGAGCGGACTGATATGGCCGTTTTCGGTGATATAGATTTTAGTATTACCGATAAAATTGATCTGCTGTTAGGCGGCCGCTGGTACGATGTAGACATCGATCGAAGTTATCAGGTTTACCGACCTACCACACGGCTTGAACAAGACCTGGTTGCAGGTGGTGAAGATGATGGATTTGTACCCAAGGTAGGGCTTCAATACAACTTCAATGACGACGTGATGGTGTATGGCCTGTATTCAGAGGGTTATCGAGTCGGTGGTATTAACCGCGGTCGTGGTCAGCCTACGCTGCCGGTCGAATACGAATCCGATACTCTGGAAAATATGGAAGTAGGTATTAAGTCGGTATGGTGGGGCGGACGCATCCAACTAAATGCAACCGTGTACAAGATGGAATGGAAGGATGTCCAATTGGAGGTGACCGACCCTAGTAATTCCCCTCCTGTTCTCGAACCCTTCCAGGTTGTCGTCGCCAATTTAGGAGACGCCGAAGTCGAGGGTGTTGATCTGGACTTCAAGGCCGCTGCCACTGAAAATTTGGAACTGGGGTTCAATGTCACCTACATCGACAAGGCCGAAGTCGAGGCGCCGGCTACCTTTCCGGACGACCGCTTCCCGGAAGGGTTTGCGACGCTTGGCCTTCAGCCAACTTCACAATTGCCGCTTTTTTCCGATCTTTCCTGGTCGGCGTATGCTGAGTATAGTTGGAATATGGATTGGTTCGGTGGGGCCGGTGGCTACCTGCGCTTGCAACACAGCTACACCGGCGAATCGCTCAATCAACTTGATGACACCCCGGGGGTTTCTCCCAGGATAGAGCAGCCCGACTACTCATTGACCGATATCGTACTGGGTTTCACGACAGACAAATGGACTGCGCGCTTATACCTGAATAATATCGACGATGAGCGCGGCGTCACGTGGGATGATTCCAGTGATTTTGATGCTTTCTTTGGCCGCTCAAGTGTGAATATCGTGAGGCCTAGACACGGCGGCTTCAGCGTCAGGTACAAATTCTGACAAACGCTTATGAGTTAAGTAAGAGTGAAAGGCATGCCAATCGCATGCCTTTTTTTCATCCCACTATCCGCTAAAAGGCCAGACCTCCAAGCCGTGTATGGCATTGCGAATATCCATGCTTAGGTTGACTGCCGCGATCCGTTCCCCAACCTGCAAATCGTAAAGGCTAACTGTCGATGGCGAAGACCCAGCCGCGATATAGCGTTCGTTGATTGCGCACAAGCCGCGTCCAAAAGCCTGCCTGGCGATTCGTGAATCGTCGACGCCGGTAAATTCGATGTCCTCAATGTCGTAGCGTGGAATTGACAGGGCACGCTGAGTTCCATCGCGGGACACGTAGCGGACGACATCGCTGTTGGTATCGTTAAACAACACCCCACCGTTAAACGGCTGGGCATTGTGGGTGCCGGCAGGGAGGTTGCATACTTCGCTGACCTGCATTTCTGCGTTCAACTGCAGCAACGCCTTGGTGTGAAGCCCACTGCAGAAAATGCCGGAACTGACCACATGGACCATATTGATATGGTAGTTGTTGGAGAGAGGTGGACCGCCCTCCGCTCTTGGGTCAAAGGCTTGCGCCACCCACTCGCGCCCATTGCGGCTCAAGTAAACACCCCAGATGAATGTGCGACTCACCAGGTCGAAGGCCAGCAAACTGTCATATCCTGTGGAGCTTAAAAACAAGGTGTTGTCGCGCCGGCTCACTTCATGACAGTGGCGCAAATAGGGGTTGGTGTAGGACGCTATGAGTTCGAATTGTGGGTTATAGCAAAACAACTCATCGCTCGCCGCAATGAATACTTCTGTTTCTGAAAACTCGATTCCTCGTAAGCCGCGATCCCAACCGCGGCCGGAAAAATCAATATCGCCCTTGTTCCAATCGATGTGCTGGTCGACGCTCTGGCGGGCAAAGTCGATGGTATAGATTCCCCCATGACTTTGGCCTTTCTCACTGCCGCGCACCACCGAACTGGCGATGAGTTTGGGTATTTCGGATAATTCCATTTTCATAGTCAGCTGCCAGATTCCTGGCTGGGAAGAATGGGTGACAGGACCTCGATCAGTGGTTCTAGATGTTTTTCGAAGCGCTTCCAGGTATTGACTGAGCCTGCGTAAATGGGCTGGCGCACTTGTTCAGAACTCGCTGTTCTCACCGCTCGATCTGTCTCGTGGAAATTAACACACTGCTCTTCAAATGGCAGTTCACAGTAGTCGAGAAGTCGACGAACCTGAGTTTCCAGATCCGCCACAACATCTTCGTACTGCACGTGTAACACCTTGCCGGGCAAAACCGCATCCCAATGATCCATCATTTGTTGGTATTCCAGATAAAATTCCCCGAGCTCAAATAAGTCATAAGTGAAGGTTTGCCCCTTGGCAAAGTGTTGCTTGAAACAGCCCATACAACTGTCAAGAGGATGCCGACGGGCGTCGATAATCTTGGCGTTGGGAAGAATCAGCTGAATAAAGCCGATATGCGGGAAGTTATTCGGCATTTTGTCGGTAAAGTGAGGGGCCCCCGACCGATGACGCCGGGTTTGGTCAATATACTTCTCGCCCAGGGCCTTAAGTTCATGACCAGTCAAATCGGGAATTACACCGGGGTAGGTTACTCCACGCTTTCTGTCGGTTAGCGATTTAGACACGAGGCTCAAATCCGGCAATTCACTGGTGCCGTCAACCTGACTATGGCTGGCTAGAATCTGTTCCAATAGCGTTGAGCCAGAACGCGGTAGACCCAAGATAAAAATAGGTGAGGCATCAGCGCAACCCAAGCCATGGTGCTCAAAAGCGTCGAGTAAATCGGTGCTGAAGGTCTCACGAATTCTTTGGTGAATGATTTCGGTTTGCACGGGATCGTAGGCGATCGAATCTCTGTGGGTTTGATTGGCCTTAGTGTAATATTCGAAAGCGCAATCGTAGTCTCTAGCATCTTCAAAACCTTTGCCAATTGCAAAAGAGAAATGAACTATCGATTCTTTGCTCAGTTGTTCGCCCTCCAGGCGTGCGATCATCTCCTCGATTTCACCATCGCTGAACGTGAAGGTTTTAAGATTCGACAGGCTGTAGTAAGTCTCTCCCAGGTTAGGCCGCAACTTAATAGCTTCGCGGTAAGCGGTGATGCCCTCCTCCTGCTTGCCCACGGTTTTCAGCACGTGCCCTAAACCCAGATAAGCGCCCGATAACCTTGGATCAATTTTCAGAGCATCTTTGTAAGAAAGTTCAGCTTCTTCCGGTTTGGCGTCCATCGCCAGGGCTGCTGCTCGAAAATAGTGGCTTATGGCGTTGTCAGGCGCAATGACCAGGGCTTGATCGAGCGCCTCAACTGCCTCCGAAAACTTGCTTTGTTCTTTCAGTGCGGTACTCAAATCGTGCCAGGCTTCAATAAATCGGGGAGCAATTTCAACAACCCGCCGCAACAGTGCTTCGGCATCGCCGTAACAGCGCGCCTCCATGGCAATTCTGGCCATCAGTACGGCCGCATTCACGTCTCTTGGATTTTGTCTAACCAGTTCCTGGGCAAGCTTTTCCGCCTCCCGGAATTTTCCCTGGGCAAAGAGGTTAGCTGCTCGCTCCATCTGGCCTTTTTGGGGGGAAAGCTCAGCAGATCGCGCGAACGCTTTTTTTGCCTTTTCTTCGTGCCCCTCGGCTTTGAGTGCGCCACCGAGTTTGAAAAATACCTCGGCACTGTTTGGATTTAATTCGATGGCTTTGAGCAGATGCGGTATCGCTTCAGCCGACTTTTTCAGGTTCAACAGCACCGTGCCCAAGTCTTCCTGAGCACGGGGGAAACCCGGAGCGATGGCAATGGTTCTACGTAATTGAATCTCAGCTTCTTCCAACTTGCCTTGCCGAGTGAGTACGGTACCCAATAGCGCAATAAAATTGACATCGCTGGGTTCTATTTCCAGCGCCTGTCGACAGACTGATTCCGCTTCATCAGCAGCATCTTCCTTCATTAAATCGACTACATTGTTAAACAGTGTTTTTAAGTCTTTTGAATCAGTCACTCGATACCTTGAAAATTGAATAAGAGAACAGTGAGCGCAATTGATGCTTGGCTGCAAATCATATTAATATCGCCCGCGAGATACCAGTTATTTTATGTTTTCAACGCGCCATAATGTACTCGATACAGTAAATAGTGAATACTTGGGCATAGTCTAACAAGACAATTGGTACCGCCGTGAATCCAAATTATGAAATTTTGTTTGAATCTGTGCCCATCGGCCCTGTTATCGCGCCAAACCGGTTTTACCAGGTACCCCACGCTAGTGGTATGACCGAAGCGAACCCGCGAACGCGGGCCGCATTTCGGCGCACCAAGGCTGAGGGCGGTTGGGGAGTGGTGTCAACCGGGGCGGTGTCCACCCATCCTTCCTCGGATGATAGTCCTCTGCCCTTTGCAAGGCTGTGGGATGACAACGATATCCGTTCCCATGCGCTGAGTTGTGATGCTATCCACGAACACGGTTCCCTGGCTGCCGTAGAGCTGTGGCATGGTGGCGCTGCGGTGATGAATCGAACCTCCCGTATTGCGCCCTATTCCCCATCGGGTATCCCCTGGGCGGCTACCCATGTGGGATTCATGGGCAACTTGCGGCCACGAGTAATGGACAGGGGTGATATTCGCGATGTCATAGCCTGGCAGATAGCTGCCGCAAAGCGCGCGGTTAGCGCCGGTTTCGATATCGTTTATATCTACGCGGGCATGGGCTACTTAGGCTACGAATTTTTGTTGGAAGACTATAATCATCGCACCGACGTTTATGGGGGGTCAGCCGAAAACCGCACACGATTCGTGCGCGAACTGATTGAGAGCACTAAAGCGGCAGTGGGAAGCCAATGTGGTGTTGCATTGCGGATTAGCCTGGAAGAATTGCGAAGCAAGCCCAGCGATCATTTTGCTTCTCAGGCACACGAAGTAGTGAGTTTGCTGGCGGAACTGCCGGATCTATGGGACGTGAAGATGGATTCCAGTCCTACCGATTGTGGTGCGTCACGATTTCGAGCCGAAGGCGCGCATGAGCCGATTATCGATTTCGTTAAACAAGTCACCGACAAGCCCGTTGTTGGTGTGGGCCGCTTTACCTCGCCAGACACCATGGTTTCCCAGATAAAACGTGGCGTACTCGATTTAATCGGCGGGGCCAGGCCGTCCATCGCCGATCCTTTTTTGCCAAATAAAATTAGAGCTGGCAGGGAGGACGAGATCAGAGAGTGCATTGGCTGCAATATCTGCATTTCCAGTTGGCACGATGGGGTTCCCGTACGCTGTACGCAAAACGCAACTGCGGGAGAGGAGTGGAGAAAAAATTGGCACCCGGAAAAATTTGATGCCGCGGGCAGTGAAGACCAAATTCTGATTGTCGGTGGTGGGCCTGCCGGTCTTGAGGCCGGTCTGATTGCCGCTAGGCGCGGCTATCAGATCACAATTGCCGATGCAGCGGAGGAATTGGGCGGCCGCCTGCGCTTCGAAACGAAATTACCGGGACTGAGCAGTTGGGGTAGAGTGCATGACTATCGGGTTTACGCCCTGAAGCAAATGGCTAACGTTAATTTGTACACCCACAGTCCACTCACCGTGGATGACATTATGGGGCTGGGGCATGAGCGGGTGGCAATCGCAACCGGGGCATATTGGACCAGATCCCTTTACTCCTCGCTGGAAATACCACAGGGTCAATTGGACATGCCCGAGGTATACACACCAGATGATCTGGCCGCAGGCGTCGTCCCGGTGGGCCCCGTATTGATCTACGACTTTGACAACTATTATCTGGGAGGTGTCATCGCGGAGCATCTTGCGAATCAGGGCCTGAAAGTATCCTACGCGACCCCTGCCGGGCATGCCTCCGCTTGGACTATCATGACGAACGAGCAGCC
>JBPCXM010000603.1:0-15137 GCA_051008535.1 Pseudomonadales bacterium
TGGTAGGCACATTCCTCGACGTTGGCTACAAACGGCGTCTTTTCCGCCCATTGTATCTGCTCAAAATTGAGCCAGAACGACATGGTCATGACGATGTGCTCAGCGATGCGCTGCAAATCTGCTTCGCTGGTTTGTAAGGCCTGGTTAAGTTGCAATGCAGCGCACAGGTTCTTGATGGTTGCTTGCTGTGCCTTGAGTAAACGCTTAAATCGCCGCTGCAATATTGGGTAGCGACTCATTAAATCCGTTAGGTCGCGGTAAATAAACTGGAAACGCGCGATCGCCTCAAAGCTGAGCTGCATATACATCCACACTTCAAGGACAGTGACCTCTTCCTCAAACACGTTGCCCTGCAGCTCCTGCATGTCTTCTTCGAAGCGGGCAAACAGCTCGGCAATAATCTCGTCTTTTCCTTTGTAGTGGTAATACAAGTTACCTGGGCTGATCTCCATCTCGTTGCAGATATCCAGCGTGGTCACGTGCGGCTCACCTAAAGTATTGAATAACTCCAAGCTATTGACGAGAATGCGCTCACGGGTCTTCATCGATGGCTAGCGGCGCAACGGAGGCGTACTACTACGGAAGAAAGAATGCCGTCGGCATGATGGCGACTGGTATTTATAGCGGCTTCCACTATGGCGCACGCTGCTCCACGAACATCTGGGCGCCTCTGAATCAGTCTATGGTATCTCTGGTTGACAGGCGAGTCGCCAATCGCGACGCGACTTTGAAGGCATGCGTCGGACTGTCGAGAAGACGGACCAAAGAGTGGCGACTCACCCGTCAGCCCAGGGCACGACTTGAAGCGCACATCTGCCGCGTCGACTAAAAAGCGCCTATAGTTGGTGAGAATCTTGTGAGGAACTAAGGTCATTGACTGCGATCCTTGCCTTGCATCTACACACTTCAGAGCACGCAGAGATACCATGGACTAATTTAGAGAGTCCCCTGCATGGCCTCTTCCATATTACCGGTGTAATAGCCCAGCACCTGGGTGCGATTTTCCAGTTCAATTGCCTGGCGCAAGCTCGATGCGTCGAGGTTGGCCCACAGGCCTTTTTTGGTCATCATGACGCCGTATTCGCTATTACCGACGATTAACTCGGCGGTCTTTAGTGCCGCCGCCATCAGCTGATTGTCTTCCACCACGTCGTGGGTCATACCGATGCGATGGGCTTCCTGAGCGTCAAATGTGCGCCCGGTAAGCATGAGTTCAGCCGCGCGCGAAGCGCCGACAATGCGCGGCAACAGGTAGCTCACACCGACATCACAGGCTGACAAGCCAACCTTGATGAACGCAGCGCCAAACTTGGCCGACTTTGATGCGATGCGAATATCAGACACCAGCGACAAGGCTAGACCGCCACCGACTGCCGCACCATTGACGGCGGCAATCACCGGTTTGTCCAGCTCGCGAATTGTCAGCAGCATATCCACCAGGTGTTGCTGAGCTTCCACCACGTAACCCAGCTTGGTCAAACTCTCGCTGCCTGGCGCCAACTCCGCGTCTTTCAGATCGGCACCGGAGCAAAAACCACGGCCGGCGCCAGTTAGGATAATCACTCGGCAATCGCGCCTTGCGCCCAATTTGGCAAATGTTTGCTGTAATGTCGTCACATGCCCCATCGACAAGGCGTTTAAGCTATCGGGACGATTCATCGTGACCTTAACAATTCCTGGTTGCAAATCTTCGCAAATAACCAATGCCATATGTCCTCCAACTACCCTCTAACTTGCATTTGCCAACATACCGCCATCAGCGATCAGCGTACTTCCAGTTGTGAATTTAGACGCCTCGCTAACCAAATAAAGCATCGAACCGACGATTTCCTCTGGTTGCGCGATACGGCGCTGTAATGATGCGTTCTCCGCGGCTTCCTGAAAACCTGGAATCGACAAGGTGCCAGCCATCATATCGGTCATGAAACTACCGGGCGCCAGCGCGTTGACGCGAATGTTCATGCCAGCCCATTCCTGCGCCATGGTTGTAGTCAGGCAACGCAGCGCGGCCTTGCCTGCCGTGTAAGCGCCAACTCCCGGCCCACCAGTAAAGGCGCCGACAGAAATCACGTTAACCACAACGCCACCGCCAGCCGCCGCCATGCGCGGCGCGAGACGTGACGCCAGGTACCACGGGCCTTTAACGTTGACGGCAAAGAGTTTGTCGAACAAATCGGGTTGTAGTTCGCTCAGCGGGACGACCGCAGGATTGGACGCGGCGTTATTGATGAGGATATCGAGCTTGCCGAAACGCTGATAGGTTTGGTCAATGAGCTTATCGAGTTGTTCGATATTACCCAGATGTGTCGCGACGGCTAATGCTTCACGACCTTTTTTTTGAACCAACTGGGCTACTGTATCGCAGTTTTCCTGCTTGCGGCTGGCTATCACCACGTCGGCACCGGCGTCGGCCAACCCTAGCACCATGGCCTTGCCAAGCCCACGACTGCCGCCGGTTACCAGCGCCACTTTCCCACCCAAATCAAACAACTCAGTCATTGACTGTCGATCCGTATTATTCTCGGTCAATGATAAACTAAATTGACGTGGAAAATAACGAATTCTGCGATTAAATACAAAGAATTAGCCGCAGTATGTAAAATAATGATGAAAAAAGAGCGGTAACTGTTAACTGGGCCACCGAGCTGTTAATCCGCGACCGAGAAAGTGTGTGCGAGAGAGTTCGGCTTACTCGATGCGCAAGCCACGCTTGACGTAGTTTTCCACCCGAATACCGAGCGTGCCATTGGGAAGCACGGCTTTTATCATATAGCCTCTGCCCGTGGCATTGTTAGCCACGCAGGACAAGTCGATGATCCGCTCGCCTTTCAGCATCTTCTGTTCATCGGTGACAATCAACACCTTGGGCATGCGCCTTTGCCGCTCGTTGATGCTAATCACAATACCCACATGACCGTTCATCAGCTCAACGATACAACCCGGCGGATAAAGGCCAATGCATTCAATAAACTCGGTCACCAGGTTTTCGTCAAACTGCTTGCCCCGACCACCGTATAGAATGCGAAAGGCTTCGACCGAAGATTTACCCGCTTTGTAGCACCGCTCGCTGGTTAACGCGTCGTAGACGTCGCAGACAGTCACGATTTTTGTGAACTCGCTAATGCCCTTACCTTTGACGTTGCGTGGGTAACCCTTGCCGTCCAATGTTTCATGATGCGTAAACGCTACGTCTACCGTGCCGGGCGCGACATTTTTGTGGGAAACCAAAATATCGCGGCCATTGGTCGTGTGTTCGCGCATAACTTTGAATTCTTCCGGTGTCAGCGCGCCTTCCTTATTGAGAATTTCGAGAGGGGTACGCATTTTGCCAATATCGTGCAGCATGCCGGCAACCCCCAACTTCTGCAGGTCGTCTTCGTGGAGCCCGAGGTGACGGCCAAACGTAATAGCTAGCAACCCAACGTTGAATGAATGCTCGGAGGTATATTCGTCCACGCTGCGCAGCTTGGCCAGCCACATCATCGCATCTGGATTGTGCACGATGCTTTTTACACAACCCGAAACGGTTGCTTCCACCGTCTTCACATCAATGGCACGACCCAGACGCACATCGTCCATAAAAGACCGGGTGAGCTGTTTGCCTTCGGTTGCCAGGTTTTTGGCATGGACAAATTCTTTTTCGCTGGTCTTACGCGCGGGCAAGCGTTTTTGGTTTTTCGAGGCCTGCTCATCGCGCTCCCGCAGCTGGTAGGCCGCCAGAGCCGCGGTTTTTTCGACATAGACGAATTCACAATGTTCTTTGAGCGCTTCTATATCTTCCTGGCACTGAATTTCAAAGCCTTGCAGTATGAAAGGCGTTTCCAGCCAGGGTCGGTCTAATTCGCAGACAAACATACCCACCTGAACTTCGCCTACGGGAAGTTCAAACGTCTCTTTCTCCTGCACTTTTTTATTGTGCATCATAAAAGATGTTTACCTTGCATGCGCATATCCAAGCTGCAATAACTTATTTCACTTTATAAGTGTAGCTCGCAATTGAGTGAATATTGAGTGACACAGGAAGATTTGAAGATCTGTTGCGATTTTACGATTCAGCATGCCTCAGGAATCGCGCAATAGAAATCAAGCCTTTGTTTTTAAACGCTTTTTAATAGATTTTAAATACTCGCAGCAGGTGCCGTTTATCTGAAAACGGGCCGGTTGCACATAAAAACTGAAGTAACTAACGGACAGGCAAGGATTATGTTGCGGTGCATATCAGCTAAGTTACAAATCCAGCCGAACAGGAGGTCGTACGGACTTTGTTGCCGAATTTTATAGCGTGGCAATCAACCGGCAGCTTCCACCACGAACGACGCACCCTCAACTGAATTGACTTTTATTTTCGCGCCTGGCGCAAGATCTGGGCCGATCACGCGCCAATAGCTATCATCAACGCGCACGCGGCCGGTGCCGTTCATGATTGGCTCGTCAAGAGTAAATATTCGGCCGACGTATTGTTCGCCACGGCGGTTCAAGGTCGAATCGCCGTCTGTTTGCGACTGCTTGCGCAAGTAGCGACGACCCACAAATACCGACGCAATCGCCACGACTGAGAAGATCACAAACTGTAGTTGCCAGCTCAGAACCGGCACAATAAATAACAACAAACCGACAAATGCCGCGGCAGCGCTGATCCAGATAAAAAATGCTGCAGGTGCAAACAGTTCCAATACCAACAATATAAGCGCCAGCACTAGCCAGTGCCAAAAGACCAGCTGTTCGAAGAATGGCATTATTTAGCTCCCTGATTCTTTTTGCTTGTCCATCGCAGCGCGCGCCATTTCGGCTATACCTCCCACTGCGCCAATAACACTGGCCGCCTCAACTGGCAACATCAACAGTTTTTGGTTCGGTGCGATGGCGATTTCTTTCAATGCCTCGACATAGCTCTGGGCCACAAAATAATTCACCGCTTGTACATCACCCTCGGCAATCGCGCGCGACACCACTTGCGTCGCTTTTGCTTCCGCTTCCGATTCCCGCTCTCGCGCCTCGGCATCTCGAAATGCCGCCTCACGGCGCCCTTCCGCTTCGAGAATCGCAGCTTGTTTTTCCCCTTCTGCGCGCAGCACTGCAGATTGCCGGTCGCCCTCGGCCTCCAAAATCGTCGCCCTCTTTTCGCGCTCGGCTTTCATTTGCCGCGCCATCGAATCGACCAGGTCGCGCGGCGGCGCGATATCCTTTATTTCGATGCGGGTAACCTTCACGCCCCAGGCAGTAGTGGCTTCGTCAACCACCATTAGTAAGCGGGCGTTTATATCGTCGCGTTTAGACAATAGCTCGTCCAGATCCATCGAGCCCATAACGGTACGAATATTGGTCATCACCAAATTGAGTATGGCGCGGCCAAGCTGGTTTACCTCATATGCTGCTTTTGATGCATCCAGTACCTGATAAAAGACAACTCCGTCGACTGTAACCATGGCATTGTCTTTGGTGATCACCTCCTGCGATGGCACGTCCATGACCTGTTCCATCATATTCATCTTGGCGCCGACATTATCGACAAAAGGCACGATCAAATTCAGCCCTGGCCGCAGCGTTTTAGTATAGCGGCCAAAGCGTTCAATCGTGTATTCGCTGCCCTGGCTAACGAACTTGACCCCTTTGAAGACCGTCGCAACGGCCAGCACCACAAGTCCAATAAATATGGTTGAAACGCCTTCCATTATTGTCTCCATTTGCAGCGACTACAGGCTGGGCAAGCTGTTCACGCCAACGATAGCATAGTCACAATAACAGCGGTATAGCCGCCGTGAATTTGCAAGTGCGTGCATGCTTGCCCTACCTCCGGCGAGATAGTATTCTGCGGCGCATTTGCGCATACCGTTGGAGTACTAAATGCAGCCCGAACAAGTCGCCGTCGTCGATGGCTGGTTTACCATGGAGACGAATGAACCGCATCTGATCGGCAGCCAGTGCAGCAAGTGTCAGACCTATTTTTTTCCGAAGAAAGTTTCTTATTGCCGCAACCCGGCCTGCGACGGCGACGAATTTAACGAAGTCGAGCTCAGCCGAACAGGAACAATTTGGTCGTATACCGACGCCCAGTACCAACCGCCGGAACCTTATATTGCTACCGATCCGTTTGTGCCATTCGCCATCGCCGCCGTGCAATTGGAGCGAGAAGACATGATTATCATGGGTCAGCTGGCCGCTGGAATTACAGTTGACGATGTCACTACCGGCACCGAAGTCGAACTAGTGCTCGAACCGTTGTTTGAAAAAGACGGGCAGCAACATATGATCTGGAAATGGCAGCCAAAAGGTGGAGAATCTTGATGAGCAATGAAGTTGCCATTTTGGGCGTGGGCATGCATCCCTGGGGTAAATGGGGGCGTAATTTTGTTGAATACGGCGTACACGCCGCACGTGCCGCACTGCAAGATGCCGGCGTACCGTGGCAGGATATTCAATTTATCGCCGGTGGCGCGACCATGCGCAACGGCTACCCCGGCTACGTTGCCGGCGCCACCTTCGCGCAAGCGTTGGGCTGGCAAGGCGCTCAAGTGGCGAGTTGTTACGCCGCGTGCGCGTCGGGGTCCCAGGCCTTGGCGACCGCACGCGCGCAAATCCTGGCGGGCCAATGCGAAGTGGCACTAGTCGTTGGCGCCGACACTACCCCCAAGGGCTTTCTCGCGCCGCAAAAAGGCGAGCGGCCCGACGACCCCGACTGGCTGCGCTTTCGGCTGGGAATTACCAACCCAACCTATTTCGCGCTGTATGCACAGCGGCGCAAAGATCTGTACGGCGCAACCGACGAAGACTTTGCTGCCATCAAAGTCAAAAACGCCAAACATGGCGTCAGCAACCCCAATGCTCGTTACCGTAAGGAATTCACCATCGATCAAGTGTTGGGTTCGGCTATGGTCGCGTCTCCGCTGCGCTTGTTTGAAATCTGTGCGACTAGCGACGGTGGTGCCGCAATTGTGATTGCTAGCGAAGCCTACGCAAAAAAACGAGCAAAAAATAACGCAGTCACCATTGCCGGTATTTCTACTGTGACGCCAAAGTTTGCCAGCGCAGATGTCGAAATGCCCGATATCGCAACCGATTCGGCGGCGTTTACCGACAATTACTCGTTTCGTTCATCGATTGCGCAAAAGGCTTACGAGGAAGCGAGTATTGGTCCCGAGGATGTTTCGCTCGCTGAAGTATACGACTTGTCTTCGGCGTTGGAGCTGGACTGGTATGAATATATCGGCTTGTGCGCACAAGGTGAGGCCGAGACGCTATTGCGTAACGGCGACACTCGCATTGGTGGTCGTGTACCTGTTAATGCCAGCGGTGGTCTAGCGTGCTTTGGCGAAGCAGTGCCAGCACAGGCGCTGGCCCAAGTGTGCGAACTCACATGGCAGCTACGCGGCGAAGCAGGCGCCCGCCAGGTGGCGAATGCCAAAGTGGGTATTACCGCCAACCAGGGCCTGTTTGGTCATTGTTCGTCGGTCATCGTTAAACGTTAACGAAAGAGGATATGACTTAATGAGTTTACTAAAACGCACTCACTACACCGCATTATTAGCAGCATGTCTGTTGCTATTCACCGGTCTTTCTCACGCCGATTCCCGTGAAGAAATTGATGCCAGGGTCGAAGAGGCGCTGACTGAGTTGTACACGCAGTCCAGCGCGGCGAAAGAGTTAGCCTACCGTGCCGCGGGTGTACTGGTATTTCCCAACGTCGTTAAGGGTGGATTTATTCTGGGCGGCGAGTACGGCGAGGGCGCGCTGCTGGTGAATGGTGAAACGGTAGACTATTACAATATCGCTTCGGCGGCATTGGGTGTGGTGGCGGGATTGCAGGCAAAATCCGAAATTCTTCTGTTTATGGACGAAAAGGTGCTCAATGAGTTTCGCGCCAGCCGTGGCTGGACAGTGGGCGCCGACGCCGACGTAGCCATTGCCACACTGGGCACTGGCGGTACGGTTGATTTTCTCAAAGCTGGTTCGCCAGTGGTGGCTTTCGTATTCGCCAATAAAGGTCTGATGATTAACTTGAGCATCGACGGATCGAAAATCACTAGAATCCGCAAATAAGATTGCCTATTCTCCGGTCGCTTGCTGCGCTGGGTCATCAATGGCTGCAGGTGCTTGGCGACCGGCAAACAATACTTTCGCCAATCCTTCGCTAGTATCAAGCAACAACGTCGACTGCACCACGCATTCGGTGCGAGTGATCTGCCAGCGGCCGTCAATTTTTTTGAACTCATCGAAGTAACTGGCACCCAATTGGGTCAACGTTTGGTCGCGCGGGTTGACCAAAAAATAATACAATCCCCACACCCCCTTCGCACTATCGCTAGTCAGCAATTCGACTTCGGGGTTTTGACCGTGATGCATTTCAACAATATGTTCATGCACAGCCAGGTTTTGAAACACCTCGCACAATTGGTCGCGATGGCGAAAAGAACCAACACGGCCATATTCGATTTCCACCTCTCCGTCGGCGAAACATTCGCGCATTGTTGCTACATCTTTTGCATCGCAGGCACGGAAGTAGCACGACTTAAGTTGTTTGATTGCTTCGATATCTTCCAGCGCGGTAAGCCGCGCAGCCAATGTATCCAAATCTGTCATATCAATTTGCCTTCAACAACTCGGGCGCCAGGTTTTCCAGCATCGCGCGAATACCGAGGCGCCAGTCCATGTTGGTTTCGCCTATGGCCGCGTGCATGGCCGTGGTATCGAGTTGCAGGCTACCAAAGGCCTTGGGGTCTTCTTTGTAGCTCGCCTCGAAGCCCGTTAGCTCGGCAATGTAGTTGCACCACTCCTCCACACTCACCCCCTGCGAGCCGCCGAAGTTCAAGGTCGTCACGTCACTTGTTGCTGCTGCCAACAGGCGCGGGATCTTTTCGAGATAGTCGCTACTGTGTAACGGATTGTAAACGTTGGGTCGCTCGGGGTGTATATCGATAGGCACGCCGTTCTGCATCATCAACATATGAAAATAGGGCCAACCACCGTTGTCGCCATAAGGCACACTGAGGCGCGCAATGGTGGTAGGAATGTTAAATTGCCGCGCCACAAAGCGCACGACACTTTCTGCGGCTATTTTGCAAATGCTATACGTTGGAAACATGCTGCGGTGGTTGTCGCCTAGTGCGGCGTCTTCGGCCAGCGGCTCGTGTCCAGCATACTGATACACCGCCGTGGAGGAAAAATGCAGGAAGGCTCTAACGCTTTGGCAATGCAGCATCAAGCGCCCAACACCCTCGGCATTAGCTTGCAAGTCATAGTCAAAATCACCGCTTTTGACTATGGCGAAGTTAAGCACATAGTCAAAATCATTAGGCAGATCGATGAAACTGTCGGTAGCCAGATCGACTTGCTTTGTTGTTGCACCCAGTGCGTTGATGCGTTGCTGATCGTCAGGATTGGAGAAGCGAGCAATCGCATACACATCATTACACGGGGCCAACTGTTCTACCACCGGCAACGCGACTTGCCCGCTAGGACCGGTGATAAGTATTTTCCTGCCTTCTAAATTGACCGGCTCGAACAAAGTGATACCCCGCCTTGCTTTCTCGTAAGATCCATTATGGAGGATTTCGAGGTAGACTAACAACGCTTAAAAGAGCGCGGCATTACAGAATTGCAATGCACGCTGCAGGCCCTCAACACGATGGAGAAAAACCGTGAGTCTCGATCCCAACACACCTGTATTAGTCGGTGTAGGCGTAATACAGCAACGCTGCGAAAACCCCTTGCAGGCAAAGGAAGCCATTGCCTTAATGATTGCAGCGGCAGAGCGAGCAGCGGCCGATGCCGGCAGCAGAGTGTTGCTCAGCCGCGCCGACTGCATTCAAATACCTCAGGGCTTATGGAAGTACTCGGACCCGGCGCGTCTGCTGGGCCGCGCTATCGGCGCCGACCAAGCAAAAACAGTGCTGGCGGATTTTGGCATTTTGCAGCAATCACTGATGACACACGCCTGCGAGGCGATTCAAGGGGGTTCACAAAAAATCGCCATAGTTGCCGGCGGCGAAGCGAAATATCGCAGCCTGTGCGCCGGCAAGCAGGGGGTGGAGCTGACCGATACTGAACAGATCGATGAGCAGCCCGACACATACCTCAAACCTGCCGCCGAACTCATGTCGGATATCGAGCTCGCACACGGACTGTTAATGCCGGTTGAGTTCTATGCCTTTATGGAAAATGCCATGCGCTATGCCGATGGCCACAGCATTACCCAGCATCGCGACGAATTAGCAGCGTTGTACGCGCGCTTCAGTCACATCGCGGCCGCCAATCCTGACGCGTGGCAACAACAGACTTACTCTGCTGCGGAGATTCGCGACCCAGGACCGCAAAACCGGATGTTGGCATTTCCGTACACCAAGCTTATGAATACGCAGTGGAATGTGGATCAGGCGTGCGCGCTGCTGTTCTGTTCCGTCAGCGTCGCCAAAGAGCTCAACATAGCACGCGATAAGTGGGTATTTCCGCTCAGTAGTGCCGAGTCGGAGCATATGACCATCATGTCGGAGCGCGCCGAATTACAGCGCAGCCCGGGCGCAGCATTGGCCGGTGAAAAAGCGCTGCAGCTGGCGCATGCTACCGTTGAAGATTTAAATTTTCTAGAGCTCTACAGTTGCTTTCCTGCTGCGGTAAAAGTCTACGCTCGCGAACTCGGAATCGTGCTTGATAAAGACCTGGTCGTGACCGGCAGCATGGCATTCGCGGGCGGCCCGTTGAATAACTTTGTGCTGCAGTCCACCGCCAAAATGGCCGACACCTTACGCCGCCATCCCGGCGCAAAAGGGATGGTGACATCAGTTAGCGGCTTGCTGACCAAACAAGCATTTGCCTTGTGGTCCAGCGAAGCAAATGCCGACGGTTTTCAGTGTGCCGACGTATCAACCGCCGCGGCAGAAAGCACCAAGCTACTACCTTTGCTGGAAAGTTACTCAGGCCCCGCAAGCATCGCCAGCTATACGGTCAAATACGACGCCGGGCAACCGAGCACATTGATTGCTGTTTGCAATACAGCAGACGGCAAGCGCGCGTTGGCCAGCAGCAAAGACGCGAATCTGGCACATGAGGCCACCGAGCGGGAGTTTTGCGGGCGTGCCGTAAGTATCGATAAAGATGCGAACTTGCAGCTGATTTGAGTGTTCCAGCCTGACAAAACACGCCATGTTGGCTAAAGTTTAAATATCAGTCATTCCATTACACCTTATTATGCGCGCCCTTCTCATTTTTCTATTGTTAAGTTTTCCTTTGTTGTCTCTGGCTGAGGTATACAAATGGACAGACGCCAACGGACGCGTGCATTTTACCGACCAACCCGTAGACAATGCCGAGACTATCGAACTGAAAATTAAGGAATTGACGCCCGAAGAGGAAGCGGCGGCAGCTGAGAAACGCCGTTACTTCAAGGAGCAGCAACGCCTACACAGAACACAAGCGAGTGGCGCAAAACAAAACAGCTACGGCAAGTATTATAAGAAAAGGAACCAGGGCAATTGTCGTTACTACAAGGAAAAACTGGAATACGCCCATCAGCAACGGCAAAACCTCAAGCTACAAGGCTACACCGTTGGCGAAAAGGAGAAAGCCGAAGAGCGTATCCACAATGCACAGGCCCGGGTTAAACAGTACTGCGGTTAGAACAACTACTGCTCTAAAACAAATACTGCATCCGCAGCGCTATCGCATCGCCACTATCTTCACCGCCAATTGCCTCATCAGTTTCGGCATGCACAAAGTTCAGCGCGACTTTCACGCCATTAGTGGCGTACCAGTTCACACCCGCGGTAATCGTGCTCGCATCACCTGCGTCGATTGCAATTTGCGGGCTTGCGGCAGTATCACTCACATCCAAAAAGTCGTAGCGGGCGAACACTTCCCAGGCACCAACGGGATTGGCTGGTTTGATTTTGTCAAACACGCCCTCAGCCGTTTTATAGCCACGCTGCTCTCCGGTAATCACCCAACCGGCTGTGACGTAGTAACCGTTGGCTTCGATCTCGGGCGCACCGGGAGCGCCGGAAATTTCGCCGTCAAAGTATTCAGACATCACATGCAGCGGCCCGAAAATTCCGGCTGCTTCTAAGTTGAAGGCTTCGAATTCGTCACCGGTTAAGCCGTCGTATCCAGCTTCGACTTTGTTAACATCACCGCGCACTCCTAGCCGCGAATCGATAGCATCGAACTCGCCATCACGCGTGGTGTAACCAACACCCAAATGCACAATGGTATTTTCGGAGTATATCGGCCGCACGACGAAGCGTCCCGTTAGACCCAATTCCAGGGCGTTGTCATCATCGGTGCCTTCCTTGAACGCGCCGAAGCTATAACCTAACAGGTCAGTGGCACCGTGCAGACGCACGCCGATATTGTTACCGGTGTCGAATGCATTGGACGGCAAAGAGCGTTCGATGCCGATAATCCATTTCGAACTGCCGGTGTCATCCAAACCGAAGCTTTCTTTTTGTTGTCCCAGGGTTAACGCTGCCATCTCACCCCAACCGTTGTAGCTGGCATGCAATTGGTCGATAGAACCATCATCGGTCAAGTTGTAGGAAACCAGATAGCCCCAATCTTTGGCCTTGCCTTTGACCTCAACGCGAGCACGGCGGAAGAACAGATCACTGCCAGTCTCGTCTACCACTTCGTTGATCACGCCGTCAAAGGTGTTGTAATCAAGCTGTATTCGACCGCCGATTTTGACGCCGTAATCGCCGTCGACAGTATTAACTTCCAGGCCGCCTTTGGTTTTGATAACGAGATCGGCTCCATCGGAGGTTACCGTGCCCGCAATGGCCGGCGCTGTTGTTACTGCCGCAAGCACAGCGATTTTCAGAGCGTTTTGTTTCATACAACACCTCATCAATTTATTGACTGAATAACTGATTGCTAATCAATTCAACTATTGTGGTGCTGTTTTGTTACAGCAATATGACATCAAACCATGTTCAGACTCTTTTACGATGCTTTTCAATTAGATCGTACGCTTGCTGAATTTCCTGCGCCTTTTCGGTGGCCAGTGCGATCATATCGTCGGGCAGACCTTGCGCAATGAGTTTGTCTGGATGATGCTTGCTCATTAGCTTTCGATAGGCGCGCTTAACTTCCTTGTCAGATGCGCTAGGATTGGCGCCGAGAGCGCGGTAGGCCTCCTCTAATAAATCGGCCGGCGCAGGTTGTGGCGCGTAAGAACCACCACCAGCCCGCTGCGAAAAACCCTGCTGCGCGGCGACCATGCCCAAAATTTGCTCAAAATGGTGTTGCTGAATTCCCAACGACGCTGCTACCTGCTGCAACACCGATTTTTCGGCAGGATGCAACTCGCCATCGGCAAAGGCCACGCTAATCAAAGTGACCAGCAACATATGGATCAAGGTTGCGCGACGACCACACTGTGCCCTGAATAAAGTCAACTCGGCAGCTAAATCAAACTCCGACTCGGAGCCACGTTTAAATAAACGAATAGCTTCCTGCCGATGTTCCGCCGTCAGTCCCATGCGCTGCATCAGGTTTTCGGCAAGCTGAATTTCCTCTTCACTGACACGACCGTCCGCCTTGGCCAGGTGCCCCATAATGGAAAAGGTGGTCGTAAAGTAACGCTGCTGCACGGCCTCGCGGTTGGCTGAACCGCCAAGGTTTACTGCACCAATAGCGACGCTACGGTCAATAAACATACCGATGAAAAAACCCAGCACGGCACCAAATAAACCACCGGCGACCAAACCGATCATCAGACCAAGAAATTTACCCATCTAGCACTCAACACTCGTTCATTTAAAAAAACGCGATCACCCTAGGGCGAATGATGGAATTTGTCCAGCCACAGCTCTATTTGCCCTCCTCCCTTTTTCTTTGTATACAAAAACTTTATGCTGCAAACATCGCGCGGAGAATAACTTATGGCTTTACCAAAACGTATTGCACTCACCCCGGTGGCCATGAACGGCACTTGCGGCGAAGTCATTGAGATCGCCAAACAAGCCGAGGCGCTTGGCTACGATGACTTATGGTTTGCCGATACCGGCTACCCGGATGTACTGACCATGGCCGCGCTGGTCGCAACGCATACCAACAACGTTCGACTGGGTATTGCCGTCGTGCCCGCCTACACTCGCACTCCTGCGGTGTTAGCCAACACAGCCGCCACCATCAACGAACTTGCCAGTGGACGTTTTGTTTTGGGCTTGGGCTCTTCTAGTCAAACCATGATGGAAGGTTGGCACGGCGTGGCTTTTGAACGGCCGTTAACTCGCGTGCGCGAAACAACTGAGTTGATCCGCTCGATGATCGCCGGTGAAAAAAGCGATTTCTCCGGCAAAACGCTACGCAGTCATGGTTATAGGCAAAAACCGGCCGAACATGCACAGAAGATTTATTTGGCGGGTTTGCGGCCAAAGATGGTGGAAATGGCGGCAGCGGTAGGTGACGGTGTTATCCTAAATCTCTTTCCCAGGGAAGCGCTGCCCAGGATTATGCAACATATTGCCATTGGTGCGAAAAAAGCCGGTAAAAACCCTGCCGATGTCGACGTAGTGTGCCGCTATCAAGTCGCGGTAACGGATGACGTTGATGCCCATCGAGAAATGTTTCGGCAGAATTATGTGCCCTACTTCGCCACTCCGGTTTACAACGAATACCTGAGTTGGGCGGGCTACCCCGAAGTGGCGCAGGTCATTCGCGAAGGTTGGGCGGCCAAGGACCGCGACAAAACCCGCGCCGCAATTAGTGACGACCTTGTGGATGCAATCGGTATTATTGGCAGCAAGGAGTATTGCCAGCAGCGCATTCGCGATGATGCGGCGCTTGGGATTAACGTACCCATCATTACCCTCGCCTCACCCGATGCAGCCACGCGGCAAGCGACCCTGGAGACCTTTAGTAAAGAGCAGTTTGAATTTTAGGGTCGATTTGTTAAGCAGTTAGAGTATTCTTCTCTTTTTAATTCCGCAACAAAGAGATCGCCTTCTGTTTTTGCGCTCCAGGGAAGGACGCGGGATGGGGCATGGATGCCTCGTGGAACGGAGAAATAATCCGCGCCTCGCATAGGCTGGCGATCATGGCACAGGCATGCGGACACTTATGCTTAAAGTAAGCGCCATTGAGACCCGTTTTGCTTTTGTCAGCCTTTTTGCATTGTTTGCAACATCTCAAACATCTTCTGCTGCAGC
>JBPCXM010000604.1:0-2699 GCA_051008535.1 Pseudomonadales bacterium
GAATATTGTTCCCGTTTGTGCGAGCTGGAGGGTTTTATGGGGCATAAGGAACAGGCGGATATTCGCGTAAGAAGATATGGGGAGAGCAAGTAGCAACAAAGCCACGGCAAACCTCAAGGTGCGGAATGAGGCTGCAATCCAACCGGTCGGCACGGTGACGTCGTATGACGTTGCGCGCTATGCTGGCGTATCCCAGTCCGCGGTTTCTCGCTGTTTTAAACCGGGCGCTAGCGTATCGAAGAAGATGCGTGACAAGGTGATGCAGGCCGTTGAAGAGCTGGGTTATCGGCCCAATGCGATCGCACGCGGTTTGATCACACAGCGGTCGAACACGATCGCCGTCATTATTGCCAACCTGCGGTTTTATCCGGAGGTGCTGGTTAACCTGAGCAGGAGCCTCTCCAGGCGCGGGCTTAATATGCTGCTTTTTTCCCTTGATGACGAGAGTGCCGCCAATCATATGGTCGAGCAGATCTGGCAAAGCCGGGTTGACGGGGTTATTGCCGCAGCAAATTTGCCGCGCGAGCAGATTGAAACCCTGACCCGCGCGAAAATTCCAGTGGTGTTCCTTAATCGAAACTATCAAGATATGCCTATCAGTTCGGTTTCCTGCGATCAGGTAGCGGGCGAGCGAACATTGGTTGATCTGCTGGTTAAGGCTGGTTACAAGAGTTTTGGCATTATCGCCGGTCCACAGAATTCGGTGGTCAGCCGGCAACGAACTACCGGCGCCATCGATCGGCTGGAGGAGTTGGGCTTTAGCGATCACGCGGTAGTGTATGGTAACTACGATTACGACAGCGGTGGAAAAGCACTGCGCGACCTCGTGGCGGCCCGCGGCAACAAAATGCCGGAAGCTGTGATCTGCGCCAACGACGTGATGGCGATTGGTTGTATTGATGAGGCGCGCAATCACTACCATCTCGATGTGCCGAAAGACGTCGCAGTGGTAGGCTACGATGGCGCGAGCCAGGCGTATTGGTCCAACTACGATCTCGTGACAATTCAGCAGCCGATGGAAAGCATGACCGAGGCGGCGATATCCATCATTATGGAGCGGGTCGAGAATCCCGGTTTACCGCCTGAACGCCGAGTGTTTTTGGGTTCGCTATCGCAGGGAAGCTCTGCCAGTATCAAAAAATAGGAAGACTCGCGCTGTTTTTTTAAAAACGCCTTGCATTCGAAGTACAAGCACAACTATCGTCGTAACCGAGATGCTATGCCAAGCAAGAAACCGCTACTGCTTTTGCCCGGGATGATGTGCGATTCGCGTTTATGGAAAACACAGATAGATGGCCTGGCTGATATTTGTTGCCCCATAAAGGTTGGTGATATCTCTGGTGCGCGGACTATAGAGCGTATTGCGCGCCAGGTTCTGGCGCGGGCACCATCGACCTTCGCTCTCGCTGGGCTGTCGATGGGCGGTATAGTGGCCTTTGAGATGTGGCGCCAGGCGGCGCAGCGAATTACCCATCTTGCATTGCTGGATACCAACGCGCGGGCAGAGATTCCAGAACGGCAGGCGTTGCGGCAGGGGCAGATTGATCGCGCCCATCGAGGCGCACTACGCGAGCTAATGATGGAGGAGTTAAAACCCAATTATCTGGCTCGCGCCAATAAGACAAACCAGGCCTTGTTGGATAGTATTTTCAGTATGGCGCAAGCCCTTGGGCCGGGAGTCTTCGAAAATCAGTCAGTCGCGCTGCGCGACCGCCCTGACAGTTGCGCAACTTTGTCCACCATTGATTGCCCCCTGCTGATAATTTGCGGCGAGGAGGATCAACTTTGTCCAGTGGATCACCACCGCTTCATGGCTAACGAAATTCCTGACGCGAAACTGCTGGTATTGGAAAACTGTGGCCATCTGTCCACCATTGAGCAACCGCAGCGTGTAACGCAGGCGATGCGAGAATGGCTAGCCCCAATTAGCTAAAAGCAAACTTAAAGAAAGGAAACCATCCGATGAAAATAAGCAATGAAAGAATTTTGACCACCCATGTAGGTAGCTTGCCGCGTTCGAAGGCTGTGACCGATGGTGTGTTCGCCAAGGAGAATGATGAGGCCTTCGATGCTTCGTCGCTGGAGAAAACTATTGCCGATGCCGTGCGTGAGGTGGTTAGGCTTCAGGTTGAGGCGGGTATCGATGTAGTCAGCGACGGTGAGATGAGTAAAATCAGTTACGCCACTTATATCAAAGACCGTATTACCGGGTTCGAAGGTGATAGTCCGCGGCAACCGCCGCAAGACTTGGAGGAATTTCCGGGTTTCCTCGAACGCCAGGCCAGCTCCGGCGGTACGCCGACTTACAAGCGCCCTTGCTGTGTCGGTGAAATTGGCGTGAAGGATATGCAGCCCCTTAACGAAGATCTACTCAACCTAAAAGCTGCTTGCGATGCTCACACACCCGTTGAGGCATTTATGAACGCGGCGTCGCCAGGAGTTATCGCGTTATTTCAGCCCAACAAATTTTACGCTACGCAGCAAGATTATCTCGATGCGCTTGCCGAAGCCATGCGCGCGGAATACGAAGCCATCGTCACGGCGGGTTACATCCTGCAACTGGATTCGCCAGACCTTGGTCTGGGCCGGCATATGATGTTCAAAGGCAAAGAAGAGAGTGAATACGTTCGTCTTGCCAGCCTGCACGTGGAAGTGCTGAACCACGCGCTGCGAAATGTTCCTGCGGATAAAGTCCGGCT
>JBPCXM010000605.1:0-3352 GCA_051008535.1 Pseudomonadales bacterium
ACACCATCTCCGGTGATCGACAGCCCAGTGGTGCCGGCCGACGCTCCATTCAATTCGATAATCGGCGCTCCGCTGTAATTCAGGTCGGTGGTGCCATCGATTATCACCGCCTCTCCGATCGCTGGCAGTCCACCTGCGCTGATATCAATGGTATGCGCCCCGCCAACCAGCGCATCGGTGATCTGGAAATCAATGGTGTCGGCACCTGCCAATGCGTTGGCTTCCATAATGGCCGCCCGCAGGCTGGTGTCACCAGATGCATCCTCGGCGAGTCCATCACCGGGGTTGACGTCTATTGTGTCGTCAGTGATGTTGACTGTGAATGTTGCCAGTACCCCGTTCCAGTTCTGCTGTGCCTCCCGGCTAAATGCGACCGCAGTGCTAATGTCACCGCTCGCGTATTCCAGGTCCCAGTCACCGCCTAAGCTGATATGACCGGTCAAGTCTTCGCTGGCCGCAACATCGGCACTGGTGAGGTTTGCCAGGTTGTTGACCAGTGATTGACCGGCTTCGGTCGCTGCCAGCTGACAACCGTAAATCAGGATGTCGGCGTCGTTACCTAACGCGGCGCCCCAGAGCATGAGCTCACTGCGGTAACCGCTCAGGTTGTCTTCCGACAAGGTGGTATTGCCTAACTGCACTTGCCCCGCATCGCCGTGGGAGACGATATGAACACCATCTATGCCATTGTACTGGCCGAGTACGTCGGTGATCTGCTCAATGCCGTCACAATTGGCGTCGAGCATAATAATTTCAAAGCGACGGTTCTCGTCTTCCTGGCCAATCAGGTCACCTACCAGCAGTTCGTAGTCGGGCGTATTCGAATCGACAAAGACTAGCTCGAGGCGTTGCTGTACCGAACTGTCGCTGCCTTGATTGTGTGTACGTTGCTCAATTGCCGCGCCGACCTTGAAATCGGAGTCAATTTCCAGGACGTGGGCGGCGGGATAGGCGCCTGGAATATCAGTCGCGCTAGCGAGCGCACCGAGCCCATCGGCCGAGAACAACACGCGCGGTTCAAGTTCCTCAAAAAGGAGGGGGCTGCGCGGCTTCTTCCTGTTCTTCCAGAACATATTGCTATTCGCCTAACGTCTGGACGCTGTCGCGGGTGGGGCTATCGCTGAGCCAATTTTAGTTTCGATGCTAGTTTGCATTGCTGGAATCTGACTCTAATTGCGACTGCTTGTTGTTATTTAAGTATAGGTAAGTAGCTGAAAAAACTACGATAAAACAAGCATTTTCTTTGTATGGCGGGTCAAAAAGATGGCGCAATAATTTTTTTTCGAGGTAAAACGATAAGTCGTAGATCAGATTGAAATAATTGATTGGAATCTATAAGGTTTATAGCGTCAAACTATTGGCAAGTAGCGGGCATTGAAAAAATGGCTATGCTAAGTGTTTGAAGATTTTGATGCAGAGCATCATGTGCGAGTCCCTGGTTCACTCTGTAACTGCCCCTTTTCGGTCTGAAATAACTGGCTGACAGCGCTGTGTTTTTCTTCAATATCCTCGATCGCGGCGTATTGTTTTTCTTGGGCTTTTTTCTCCCGTGTTGCAAGTATGGGCAAGGGGTCGAAACCCTTCCACAACGGCAGTGTGGAAAGAAAACTAGCCAACAACGTACCGCCACGCAGCATCCAACTCACGAAACCAGCTGAAACCGTTAGCGTCGAACCCGTCACTATTTTAACGATAAGCTCGTGCTCGGCCTCTTCAGGCGATATCTCGCTCATTTGCTGTTGCATTTTTTCCAGCTGTTCCCACAGTGCATGGTCTGCCAGCACACCATTGAGGGCCATAACGTCCATGGCGAGCGCTGCGTTCCTGGTCTGAACTGGTTGCGTTTCAGTGGCCTTGATGTTGACCAGAATGGGTGTGTTTTCTGCATTGCCGACGGACTCGGTTGGAATCAGCAAGTCTTCCGTTAATTCTGCCACCACTTGCCCGATGTGTTCGCCCGTGGTTTCAACCACAATGGTGACGGCATCATCGCTACGCGCGTTGCCACTGCCGCCGCCGCTACGACGGCGGTCGAAACGCTCTTCGCCATTGCTTGCAGAAGTCGCCACAGTGTTTTCGATGGCGTCTTTTTCTGATCCATCTGTCAAGTTGATAATAATGTCAGGGTCGGCGTCATAGAGCGGCGGCGATGATGATTCAGAGTCAGCATCATCAGTAAAATCCGTATCAATAACGACGCTGTTGCCAGAGTTGTTGTTAGAGTTCTGTATTTCAATATTGAAGGCTTGTGTGCTGGCACTGCCATCGGTGGATGCGGCGCGAGCGACAATGGCATGGCTCTTGGCTGCCTGGGCATTCAACGGAGCATTCAGCGTGACGATGCCGGTAGTGCTGTCGATTGCAAATAAACCGCCAGCGTCATCATCGAGGCTATAGGTTACGGTGTCGCTTGCGTCTGCATCGTTGGCAATGACGGTGATGCCGACTGCAGAGCCGATGGGACTGTCCGCACTCACTGTGTTTACGGTGGTATCGGAGTCGTAGACCGCGGAGACATCAAACTCCGCTATGTCGGTGAGGCCGATCGTTATTGTCGCGGAAGCAGACAGGGCCGGCGTCCCGTCATCCGTGATTTGCACGGTCAGTGTCAATACGGGATTCAGTTCAAAGTCTAAAATACTGCTTTCGGCAACGGTGATCTCACCCGTTGTGGAATTGATATTGAACGCGGTGGAGCCCGTCCCGCCAGTGATGTTGAACGTGTGATTGTCACTCGCATCGAGATCATTGAAAGCGATAGTGCCAACTGAGAAGCCATTGGGACTATTTTCAGCAAGAGTAAATGATTGGTCTGCTAGCGTTGGGGAGACGTTGACCGCATTGACGGTGATGTTCATCACCGCCGAGGTGACCCCCAAGCCGGCATCGTTGACGGTGTAGGTAAAACTGGAATTCGTGGAGTCGTTCAACGCCGAGGTAAAGGTCAAGTCGGCCAGCTGTGCGGCCGTGACCGTCATGCCATTGGTGACATTAACGGCACCGGCACTGTGCGTTAAGGTGCCACCATTGAGATTCAGCCCGGTGATCGTGACCGACGCCAGGGGATCGCTTTCAGTATCGGTGAAGTTAAAATCGCCCGGTCCAATGACTAAGGGCACATCTTCCGAGGCAATGACGGTATTGCCGGTAGCGACCGGCAGATCATTGACCGGGGTGATTGTGATTTGCGCAAACTCATTCAGGAAGTCGACACCGCCATTGGCTGTGCCGCCAGAGTCCTGAATACGGAAGACGAAGCCTGATGGCCCACCATTGGCATTTTCAACCGGCTGAAACTGCATTCCCTGAAGTTCGGTAAGTGAATAGAAACCAGTACCAACCTGCGTAGTGC
>JBPCXM010000606.1:0-20188 GCA_051008535.1 Pseudomonadales bacterium
GGCTCCACCCGCACTACCTGGAAACAAGGTCAGCGCGCTGGCCTGGGTATTGGGTAACAATATGCCCGCCGCGAAAAAATACACAGTCATCGGCGCCATAAATGCAATGGTGGTTTGCGCGACAAAAATGGAATAGGCAAGCAGAGCGCTGGCACTGAGCAACGCAATCACCAAGCCGAGACGCATACAGTCCCGCTGGCCAAATCGCGACACCAGGCGCGCGCCACTAAATGCACCTGCCATGTAGCCTAATACAACAAAAGCGAACACGTAACCAAACTGTTCAGCCGGCACACCGATGAGTTCAATCAATAAAAATGAAGAATTAGAAATATACGCGAACATACCAGCAAATATACTGCTGCCTATCAGCAAATAGCCAGCGAATTGCAATTGCGCAAGATAGTGTGGAATCTGCGTGATGATAGCGCTGATGTGAGGCTTGTTCTGGCCCTTGGATGGGCTGGTTTCGGTTAACACCAGCAGTACACCTAACAATCCAGCTGAGGCGAATAGCGCGAGTGCTATGAAGTGCGAATGCCAGCTAAACCAGTGCAGCAGTAGACTGCCGATAATCGGCGCAATCGCCGGCACGATTGCCATCGCGCTGGCAAGGTAACCCATCACCCTGACAGCCTCATTGCGTTTCTAGATATCCACTACGATCGCCCGGGCAACTACCGGCCCGCTGGCTGCCGCCACACCTTGCAACAGGCGCGCCGCCAGAAACATCTCCATCGACGCCGCCCACCAACAAAATAAAGATGCGAAAACGTAAAACGTGAGGCCAGATTTTAGCAAGGGGAGACGACCGTAGTAATCGGAGAACGGTCCATAACACAACTGTCCAAAACCAAAACCCAGCATGAAAATACTGACCGAAAGCTGACCCTGCGAGGATGTGCTGTTAAATTCCTTCACGATCGCCGGCAAGCCGGCGAGATACAGATCGGTTGAAATGGCGCCGAAGGCTACGAGCAGGGTGAGAACTAGTGGTGTGGCACGCGAGTGATTACTTGTAGAGTTAATTAGCAAAACCTTTTGCTTGTGGAAGGAATTAAACCATGATGCAATAAATACTAACTCAGCGCCAGCCTTTGTCGGTCGCCTAAGTTGCTAATAAGAGCTGCGACAATCAAGACCGCAATAAATTCAGAATACTGGAGAAATCCAATTGACCGTTTCCTTGCGCGCCATGACTGGCGTAAAGGCTGCGCGCTAGGGCTCCCATGGGCGTTGCGCTATGGGTGGCAACGCTGTTCTCCATCGCCAAGCCCAGATCCTTAATCATCAGGTTAACCATAAACCCAGGGTTGAAGTCGTTCGACGCCGGTGCATTCTCCATCACACCGGGATATGGGTTGTAGACTTCAAGCGACCAGTTGCGGCCCGAGCTTTGTAACATGATTTCCGACAACACTTTGGGGTCGAGACCATTATTGGCACCAAGCTGCAAAGCCTCGGCGGTGCCGATCATATGCACGGCAAGCAACATATTGTTGCACATTTTTGCCACCTGCCCCGCGCCATGATCACCGGCTAGGAAGATGTTATTGCCCATGTCTTGCAGAATAACTTTGGCACGCTCGAAGGCGTCTGCCTTGCCGCCGCACATAAACGTTAGTGTGCCTGCCGTCGCGGCGGCAACACCGCCGGAGACTGGCGCGTCCAGTATCGCCAAACTGCGCTCGGCCGCAGCAGCAGCAACGCGCTGCACGCTAGCCGTATCAATAGTGCTGGAATCAATAATCAGCGCGCTGTCACTAATATGCGGCAAAATACCGTGCTCTCCCAAAAACAAACCCACCACATGCTTGCCGGCAGGCAGCATACTAATCACATACTCGGCCTGCTGCACTGCATCGATCGCGGTAGGAGCAATACTCGCTCCCTGTTCGCCGAGCTGTTGCAAGGCTTCCGGCACAAGGTCAAATACCGACAACGCATGACCCGCCCGCAAGAGGTTTGCAGCCATCGGGCCGCCCATATTGCCGAGACCAATAAACGCAATGTTTGCCATGCTGAAACCTCTTTTGTTACGGTTGCAAGTGTGTTGTTACAAGTCTGCCAACGGATTGTTAGTCCAAGGCGGGGTAAACATTTGATCCATTAAACTGTCGGGCACCGCGCGCACCGTTGGAAAGCGCCAGCGGGGCTGGCGGTCTTTGTCGATCAACAGAGCACGCACCCCTTCGGCGAATTCTGGGTAACGCAATATGTTGGTCGCCAACACCAATTCAAAACGGAACACATCGGCCAACGGGAGTTCTTTGCCGTCGGTTAACTGCCGATAGATCGCGCACGCGCTGATAGGTGAACCTTGCGCAAGCGCACTAACGCCATTGCCTAGCCATTTGTCATCGCTGTCTATGGCCAGTATTGCATCGACAATATCGGCAAAGTCGTCACCGGCACACAAATCGTTAATCAACGCCAGGTTTTTCTCGACATTGCCTTCCGGTAAGTCGCTGTCTGCCAGATCAGCAAGGGCGCGGCTGACCAATCCATTATTTTGCACGGCGTTGCGCTGCCAATCGACTTTTAGCAAGGCATCAACTACTTCTTGCTGTCGATCGTTATGCGCAAAATGATTTCCCAACCCAAGATATAAAGCATCGCTTGCATTCAATGCGGCGGCCGTAAGAGCGACAAACATACCTGTTTTGCCGGGCATGTGGCTAAGAAACCATGTACCGCCAACGTCGGGGAACAAGCCAATGCCGATCTCCGGCATGGCGAAGCGTGTTCTTTCCGTTACGACTTTATGCCTAGCGCCGGCGTGCACGCCTAGGCCACCGCCCATGACGATGCCATGACCCCAGCTAATTACCGGCTTGCGGTAGGAATGCAATAAATAGTCGAGCCGGTACTCGCGTTCGAAGAATGCTTCGGCGTATTCGCAAGGACCGCCCGGCGTCGCAGTCATCGACTGATACAAGGCTTGCACATCACCACCGGCGCAGAAAGCCTTGTCGCCTGCGCCGCGCATGAACACAGCTGCGACTTGTTCGTCGTCCTGCCACTCACTGAGCTGCGCCTGCATTAGGTCGACCATTTCAAGCGACAAAGCATTCAGGGTCTTTTCGACATTCAAGGTCAGCAAGCCAATAACGGCGCCGTTTGCTGCTTGCAAGCGTTCAAATAGTACAGGACTTGTTAAATCGGTCATTGTTGATGATATTTCAGCTTCGGTGAGGACACTAGAAGATTGCGCCTGTCGATAACAAACGGCGGGCGATAATCACACGCATGATTTCATTCGTACCTTCGAGAATTTGGTGCACGCGAGTATCGCGAACATGGCGTTCAAGCGGGTATTCCCTAATATAGCCGTAACCACCGTGTAGTTGCAGGGCTTCGTTACAGACGTTAAAGGCGACGTCGGTAGCGAAACGTTTTGCCATTGCACAGTAAGTCGTTTTCTCAGGATGATTGCTATCGAGCTTGACCGCGGCAAGCCGCACCATTTGCCTCGCGGCGACAAGTTCGGTCGCCATATCGGCCAATTTAAACTGGCTTACCTGAAACTCGCTGATTGCCTGCTCGAACTGCTTGCGCTCCTGTGTATAGGCAAGCGTGGATTCCAGCGCCGACTGTGCAGTGCCGATCGCCGTGGCTGCGATATTGATGCGCCCTCCATCTAGACCTTGCATCGCTATCTTAAAGCCCTGCCCTTCCTCACCCAGGAGATAGTCTATCGGTACGGCGACATCCTCGAACGAAATTGTGCGCGTGGGTTGGCTATTCCAGCCCATTTTTTCTTCTTTTTTACCGTAGCTTATGCCAGGGCTGTCGGCGGGTATTGCAATTGCGCTGATACCTTTTGGCCCTTTGTCACCGGTGCGCGCCATGAGCACCAACATGTCGGTATCACCCGCGCCGGAGATAAACGCCTTGCTACCGTTAACTATATAGTGCTCACCATCTCGTTTAGCCGTCGTTCTGAGAGCGGCTGCGTCGGAACCTGAGCCAGGCTCGGTCAGACAATACGACGCCAGCTTATCTGCGCCGACCAAAGGCGCGCACCAGTCGGCTTTTAGTTTGTCGCTGCCATACACCGCGAGCATGCTGAGCGCCATATTATGAATGCTCATAAACGCGGCGGTAGAGGTGCAGCCGGCGGCCAACTCTTCCAGAATAACGCTTGCATCGAGCCGGCTTAAACCCAGCCCACCATCCTCTTCAGGCGTGTATAAAGCCATAAAGCCCAAATCGCCGGCTTCACGTAACACGTCCTTTGGAAAATGTGCGTCGGCATCCCATTGCGCTGCATACGGCGCCAGCGCGTTAACCGCAAACTGGCGCGCCGTATCGCGAAACGCGACCTGGTCTTCGTTAAGGTCGAAATTCACTGTGCACTCCTTTTACCACGGAACCGCTGTGCCGAATGTTACTTTAACTGAATACTCATATTCGGCTGATTGGATAGTTCCTCACTGTGAGTCCAGCGCGCAGTGATGGTTTTTGTTTCGGTATAGAAACGCACCGCTTGCTTACCATAGGCATGCAAATCACCCATAAAAGAACCCTTCCAACCGGTAAAGGAGAAGAATGGCAGCGGCACCGGAATCGGGATGTTAATACCGACCTGGCCTACTTCGACTTCGTATTGGTATTTGCGCGCAGCGCCGCCCGATTGGGTAAAAATAGATGTGCCATTGCCATAGGGGCTGGCGTTAACCAGCTCCAAGGCTGCGTCTAACGAATCGACTTGCATGCAGCACAGCACCGGACCAAAAATTTCCTGCTGGTAGATATCCATTTCGGTCGTCACATCGCTAAACAGTGTAGGACCAGTCCAGTTGCCGTCGGGGTAACCTTCGACCTCGGCGCCACGACCGTCAAGCAAACAGGTCGCGCCCTGCTCAATGCCGGTACCAATCAAGCTTTCTACGCGAGCGTGAGCGGCTTTACTCACCAGCGGACCAAAACCGGCGTCGGGGTCGCTCCATACACCGGGACGCACCTTGGCCAACTGCTCTTTCAGTTCGTCAACCCACTGGTAGGCGTCGCCGACAAACACGGCAACGCTAATTGCCATGCAGCGCTGGCCGGCTGCACCAACCGACGCGCCGATTAGCGCATTGACCACCTGTTTCTTATCTGCATCGGGCATTATCACCATATGGTTTTTCGCACCGGCCAGACATTGTGCTCTTTTCAGGTGTTGAGTCGCCGTGCGATATATATGAGCACCAACGGGCACCGAACCGACAAACGAAACGGCTCTGGTGTCGGGATGCTCCAACAGTTGCTCCACCTGGTCTTTGCCGCCGTGCACCATTTGCACAACACCCGCTGGCGCACCAGCTTGCTGGAACAGCTCCAACAAGCGCACGGTGGTCAAGGGTACTTGCTCGGAGGGTTTCATCACGATGGTATTACCGCAGGCGACCGCTAGCGGAAACATCCACAGCGGAATCATCGCCGGGAAATTAAACGGCGTAATGCCCACACACACACCGATTGGTTGGATATTGCTATAGGTGTCGACACTAGCGGCGACATTCTCAACAGTTTCACCCATCATCAGTGTCGGCACATTGCAGGCATGCTCCGCCACTTCAATGCCGCGCCAAACATCACCTTTGGCGTCTTCAAACGTTTTACCGTTGTCTTCGGCAAGAATTTCGGCTAATTCGTCGTGATGCTCCTTGAGCAAATTCTGATAGCGAATCATCAGCCGAGCACGTTCGGGTAGCGGAATCTTGCGCCACGATTGAAACGCTTGTTTGGCACCAGCGACCGCCTGCTCGATTTCATCGTGGGTGGTAAACGGCACTTCGGCCAACACCTCTTGCGTTGCGGGATTGATGACGTCGAGTTTGTGCTTGCTTGCACTGGGCAGAAATTCACCGTTAATAAGCAGCGGAACCTGGTTGGCCATAGCGATAAAACCTCATTGGTGACAGTTGCAGCACTGTAGCATTTAAAGACCCACGGAGAGATTGACGATATTGCTTTATTTATGGACTATATTGCGGTTTACTGTAAATTCATCTCGTTGCCAAGCGATTTCATATGCACCTATGAGCCATCCTTCCGATTGGCCGCTGCCGAAAGACGGTGTACGCTTCCTAACACCTGACTTTATGCGTAGAGAGCTGCGCGCCAACATTCTGACCCGCGATTGCTTTCCAACTGCCGTAGGCTACTATCCCAGTGCTTTTGGTCATCACATGCTGCGTCAACAGCATGACGATAATTTGTTGATCTATTGTGTGGCTGGGAAGGGATTACTGAAGACCAACAGCGGGTCCAGTGCAGTACACGGTGGCGATATTGTCATTATTCCGCAGGGTGTGCAGCACCAATATAGTGCCGATAAAAACAAGCCATGGACAATATACTGGTGTCATTTCACAGGCGAAACGGCACGCGCGTTTATTCGCCATCTTGGTTACGAAGCAGAACATCCAATCAATTCAATAGGCATTTCACCGACACTCACGGCTAACTTCACATCTCTGTTGGGCATTGCTAAAACCGGTTACAGCGCCGCGGCGTTTATCCATGCCGCCAATCAGTTACGCCAAATACTGACCTTTCTAGCCAGCGAAATGAAGTCAGTGACTGCTCGGAACAGGCATAACTTTAACTTGCAATCGATTCACAACTTTATGCTGGAACAGATCGGACAACCCCTGAACCTAGACTCTTTGGCAGCCACTTCCAGTTTGTCAAAGTATCATTTTTCCAGTAAGTACAAAAAGTTGACCGGCTACCCCCCGATCAAGCACTTTCTAAATATGAAAATCGAACATGCCTGTCACTTGCTCGACAGCGGCACATTGAGTGTTAAGGAAATTGCTGCCCAGGTAGGTTATGACGATGCGCTGTATTTTTCCCGCCTGTTTCGCAAGACGATGGGCCTGTCACCGACTGAGTATCGGCGTTCAATTCATCGCTGAGCGAGGTGGTCGCAGGAGATTAGTCGTGGCAATGCCAACTCAAGCTGAATTACGCGCTACTGTGGATTTAAGCTGAGTAATGTAATCTTCACCATTCGCGGGTAATACATCCATGTAAAAACCCAGGCGGCGTTTTTTGGCATAAAACATTGCCAGGTCCGCACGCGAAAAAAGCGCGGTTTCTTCCACCTCCTGATCGGGATATACCGCGCCGCCGATACTGACCCCCAGCTTGACTCTGCCGACTGAAAGCCCATAGGGTTGCTCGATAACGTTGATTAACGATTTTGCTTTTGTGGCGACATCTTCCGGTTGAGAGACGTGCTCCATGATAACGACAAACTCGTCACCACTCAGACGCGCGACGAAATCGGTGCCGCGCACATGTTCAATAAGTCGACTGGCCATGTGATGCAAAAGTTCGTCACCAACGCTGTGCCCATAGGTATCGTTTATTGACTTGAATTTATTCAAGTCCATCACCAACAGGCCGACTTTGTCTTGAGCCCGCTTTGCTTGCTGAATCGCCAATTCGAGTTTGTTATGAAAATTCATTCGATTCGGTAAGGAAGTCAGCGCGTCAAAATTGGCCAGACGTTCATATTCACGACGCTCACCCGAAAGTTCGCTGACGACGTGATAATTGATAAGCGTGTAGACAATGATGAAACCACCTATACCTACGAGGCTAAAAATCAGCATTGCGAAACGCAACGTAGCCACATTTGCCGCCGGAACAACGGAAATCAAGTCAATGCCAACGCGCGGTGCCGCAAAAAAGCCAACCGCAGTCAGCAGGGCAACCGACAACCATACCAAGCCCAGTTTCCAGTTAAACAAAAAACCGGCAACGATGGGCATCCACACCAGAACGGGCGTTACCGGGCTATTGATGCCGCCGGTAAAACAGGCCGCCAATACGATGGGAACATACACCGACAAAATAAGCAGATGCGTTGCAATGCCGTGCCAACGCGTATAGCGAACCAGAAGCAGTGCTAGAACGAGACTCACTACAGTTGTAAGGCAGGCAAGTGCAGCCACTTGTCTGCCATCAGCGGTGAACGGATAGAACAAGCGAAGCGCAAGTGCGATAAAGAACAGATTGAAAAGGTTGGCCAGTAACAATCCTACCAGCGCGCGCGATCGCACTTTGTCCGCGCCGGATTCCAGATACTGGGGTGCGATAAAAGCGTCGAGAACACCACTGAAAAGGGAAACAAGCTTATCCATAGCCTACTGTACAAGAGCTGAAAAACTGTAAAAGATTGTTAAATAGAATAGTCTAAAAGCCAAGATTTTCCATTCAATTGGTTATAAAGCATGCAATATGTGATTATTGCGGCTAACGCGAAATGTCGCTTGACCGCTTCGAACAAAATATGATTTAGGAACATCTGGATAGACGCTTTCATCGCCAGTTAAACGGTCCTTGCGCACATTAAACAGGCAATTTCACTTCAAAACACACCCCCGCCCCATCGGCCAGATTATAACCACGCACACTGCCATGATGATATTCGGCGATTAAGCGTACGATGTGCAATCCCAGTCCCAGGTGTGTCGTTTGAGCATCGCGACGACGCAGCGAGACCATATTGTCAAATAGCTGCGCCTGCATTTTCGCGGGCAGCGGCGGCCCCTGGTTGATAATTTCCAGCGTCACCAGGTCTGCCACAGTGTTACAGCGCAAACGTACGGCACTGTCGGGCGGCGAGAAATCGACAGCGTTGTCGACCAGCTTGTCCAGCATTTGTACGATCAGTTCGGGTACGGCATGGATAACGACTCTGTCCTGCGCTGTGACTTCTTCCAGCACTATCTGGTGTTTTGGGTAAATATCCTGATATGCCTTGCTGATATCGCGCAATAGCTTCAGTAGATCAACCGCTACTGGCTCGGCGCTTTGAATGCTTTCTTCAACGCGGCTGGCTTCGCTCATGGCGGTGAGAATATGGCTTAGGCGTTTGGCTCCCTGCTTGGCGCGCTGTACATAAACGACGTTGCTACCGTCCAGACGCTGAATTTGCAGATTGTCCAGCGAGGAGTGGACTACAGCCAAAGGAGTACGCAATTCGTGCGACAGTTTTCGCGATAATGTGCGCAGGTATTCGGTGTATTCACGAATGCGCTGCAGCAACTGTTCATAGCTGCGCGACAGGTCGCCGATTTCGTCGCTCGCTAGGCTATGCGGAAAGTTGTCTTTTAATCTGCCATCATCGCTAAGCATCTGTTCCGCACTTTGGCTAAGCTCGCGCACCCGCCACGACAACCAGCTCGCATAACCCAGTAGTCCCAATCCGGTAAAACCGAAGGCCATAAAGCTCATCAACAATAGCTTGTTAAACGCGCTATCGGTGAACGACAAAAATTGCTCGCTACTCTGCTCGGCAACCACAGCGCCTATGATTCTGCGCTCATGAATCAACGGAGCTGCAACGCTGAGCAAACTACGATTAGACGACGTCGGGTCGCTATACCAGGAAAAATCCGGTCGCCCTGCCAGTGCCCGCGTGACCTCCTTGCGTTCAATTTTACCGACTGTATCACTCGCCACGAACGTTTCCGATGGCGTTGTCAACACGGCGCGATACAGTTTCTTTAGTACCCAGCTAGTGTCGCTTTGCGCTGCGATTGCCAGTTGACCGCTGGCAGCTAACTGCCACTCGCTCAGGTCGATCACTCGCAATCGCAAACCTGGCTTGCTGAAGACTTCAAGCTCGCGCTGCACGGCTGGCAACTCATACACGAGCCATGGCGGCAGGCTGCTGCGCAAAGCATTTCTGCGCACGGTGCCGAGGATAAGCGGCTTCGCTTGCGGCACAACATCAACGACGTAAAAACCTAGCCGCCCACTGGTGACATCTAACGGCAATTCGAGTTCTATGTTATAGCCCTCGGCGTTCTCCTGCCAATTCGCCTTGATACTCGGCTCCTCCTTAATATCGCCGTTGATGTCTTTGTAACGCACATGCATACTACCCGGCGCGCTGGTACTCAATACATAGTGGTTGCCGTTGCCCGAGTACAACACAAGGCGATCGCCATTGCCCAGCGCGGTTTGCGCCGGGTTGTGATATACAATGTGCTGGTCTTTCACTCGAAAAAACAAGTACGCATTCTGATGTGCGAAAACCGCCTGGTAATCCACCTGAAAGGTACCGACGTCAGATATAGTCAAAGTGTTAGTAGCAATGTCGCGCCATTCGTCGGCATAACCGTCGATAGAGAAAACTTGTGGGGTATGCGCGAAATACAATTGCGCCTGGGTCGGCGCGCTAGCCTGCAACCTCTCGGGGTAAGGGTAAAGAAGCGCCGGTTTGGCCGACAATACGGCAGAGACCGCCTGTGCGGTGGCGGCCAAAGACTGCGCTTGTCCACTGCGCAACGCGGCTTCGACCTCGCGCACGTATTGGCACCCCGCCCACGGCAGGCTAAGTGTCAGCAGGCTAACAACAAACAACTGCGGTTTAAGTTTCACTGGTACTCCTACCGGGGACCATTGTCGTGTTCAGTCCGTCCAAAAGCGGTCCAGTGCTAGGCGTTTTCTCGAAGGCATAGTGGCCCCTACGTCGAGAGGAAACAACGAAGCAATGGGCCGCTTTTGGGCTGACCCGAAGGGCGCTAAGCAGGCCGCTCTCTGCGGCGTTGCCCTGGTTTGACGTAGGGCGCACGATGCCTACACCAGCGCGTCTAGCAGAGAACAGCCTGCTTAACGCTGAACGCGACAATGGTCCCCGGTAGGAGTACTTATTCCGCCGACCAACGATAGCCCAATCCATAAGCCGTTTCGATGCCGTTAAAATTTTCATCAACAGCTGTGAACTTTTTGCGGATGCGTTTGATATGCGAGGTGATGGTGTTGTCATCCAAAACGACATTGGCGGCGTCCATCAGTTGTTGGCGGTTTTTAACATGGCCTGGGTGAGCGCTGAGGGCGTGGACTACCCAAAATTCGGTGACGGTTAAATTTACCAAGTTTTCGCGCCAATGCACAGTCATGCGTTCAGGATCAATACTCAACGAGCCGCGGCAGATAATGTCTTCGGCCTGGGTGGGTTGCTTGAGGGCGTCCATGCGTCGAAACAAGGCGACGATACGCGCCATCATGTGAGGCTGACTGATGTCTTTGGTCAGGTAATCGTCGGCACCTAGACGCAAACCGGAGATCACGTCGAGTTCGCTGTCGCGCGCGGTGAGAAATACGATGGGGAGACCGGGTGCGCGGCTACGCAACTCACGGCACAAATCGAACCCTCCTTCACATTCGTCACCGAGACCAATATCAATAATGGCGAGGTCCGGCAGCGAGTGTTTAAACACTTCCAGCGCGTTGATTCGATCAGCATAGACGTCGACTCGATAACCCTGGCGCAGAAATGCATCGCGGTAATTCTCCGCAATGGCTTTTTCATCTTCAACAATCGCGATTTTTTTAGCCATGCATACAACTTATTCAAATAGCTTAATGGCGCTGCTATTTTACGCGGCTTAGATGGCAAAACCAGTCAGCGCCACAATTCGCCACAATTGCTCACCGGATTGCCACCAGCCGGACCCGGCATCGCCTGACTCGCCTGCCACTATAAATGCCTAAACTCAACACCGAGAATCAGACCATGTTCAGAAAACGCAGCCCAAGGTACCTTATTCTGGAAGATATCGCCGTGCCACAGCAGCACGTACGGCGCTGGCCAAAACTTGCGACGGTAGCTGTTGCTGTATTCGCTGTTGCCGCGCTAAGCGCACTGCATGCGGCACATGCGAATGCTACGAACGAACTACTCGCGCAATCAACGGTGACTTTGGACGATGTAGAAGCAGGGCAACTGCTGTTTAACAGCGAACATGCGGGCGAATATCGCGCTGCCATCACGTTCGCCAGCGAAGCCGATTTTCAAGTCAGTGGCATGGTCGCCCATGTGACGGTGAAACAATCTTTTCTCAACGATAGCGATGACTGGTTAGAAGGACTCTACGTTTTCCCGCTACCGGATGATGCGGCGATTAACGCGCTGCGGATTCGTATCGGCGATCGTATTATTAATGGTGAAATTCACGAAAGAAAGAAAGCCAAAAAGATCTACCAACAAGCAAAGCGCAGCGGCCGCAAGGCTGCTTTGGTCAAGCAGGAGCGGCCCAATATGTTTACCAATGCCATTGCCAATATCGCGCCGGGTGAAACCATCGAGGTTGAAATCAAGTATCTGCAGGCAGTTAGCTACGACGCGGGGGTATTCAGTTTGCGTTTTCCGATGACGATTACGCCGCGCTATATTCCAGGCCAGCCTCTGACCAATGATGACGGCGAACACCTTTTGACGATTGACGGCGGCACCGGCTGGGCACGTAATACCGACCAGGTCAGCGACGCGGCGCGCATCACACCGCTATTGCACCCCCAAACTGGCAACGAAACCGTGAAAATCAATCCCATTCGCATTACCGGCACAATCGATATGGGTATGCCACTGCACAGTGTAGATAGCGCCTACCACACTATTACTGTGTCCAGAAACGACAACCAGTACTCACTTAGCCTGACCGGCAATAGCGCGCCAATGACGCAGGATTTTGTGCTCTCCTGGCAAGCAGAACCCGATTCAGCACCGCAGGCGGCGCTGTTTACCGAAACCCTCAACGGCGAAAACTTTGCCCTGTTAATGATAGCGCCGCCACAGCAGTCCCTCGTCACGGGTATGCCCAAAGAACAAACGTATATTATTGACACGTCGGGTTCCATGGATGGTGTGCCAATTCGCCAGGCGAAACAGAGTCTGTTGATGGCGTTGGACCAACTGCGACCGCAAGACCGTTTCAATATTATCGAGTTTAACAGCACGACGAGTCCGTTTTTCCCGCAGGCGATGGCCGCGACCAGCGGCAATATACGCGGCGCAAAACGACGCGTGCAACGGTTGCAAGCGCAGGGCGGCACTGAGATGCTGCCGGCACTGAATGCGGCATTAAAAGACCATGCCGACGAAAGCCATCTGCGACAGATAATTTTTATCACCGACGGTGCCGTCGGCAATGAAGCCGCGCTGTTTAAACTCATTCAGCAAAACCTGGGCGCCAGCCGTTTGTTTACGGTTGGCATTGGCTCCGCACCTAACTCGTATTTTATGCGCAAGGCTGCTCAGTTTGGTCGCGGCAGCTTCACGCATATCGGCGACGTCACCGAAGTCGGCGTGAAGATGTCAGCCTTGTTTGGCAAGTTGAACAGCCCAGTATTGCGGCAACTCAAGATCGAATGGCCAGCAGGGATCGAGGCGGAGAACTATCCACAACGCGTTCCCGACCTGTATCGCGGCGAACCTTTGCTGCTAAGCATGCGCCTAAATGCCATTCCCGATAGAGTTACCCTGAGTGGAACAAGCACCGACGAGCCATGGCATAGAACTCTATCTGTCAACGGCGACGCCAGCCAGAACAACCAGGGTGTGGCAACCTTGTGGGCACGGCAAAAAATCGCCAGCCTGCTGGACGAAATCGTTGCCGGTAAAGATGAAAACCAGGTTCGCGCCCAGGTATTGCCGGTAGCACTTACCCACAAGCTGGTTAGTCCTTACACCAGCTTCGTCGCGGTCGAGCAAGAGACTAGCAGATCAGCAAGCGAATCAATCAAAACAACAACAGTGCTAAATGCGCAACCCAAGGGTCAGGCAACACAAAGTTACGCCTATCCGCGCGGCGCCACGCACGCAACGCAGAGCATACTTTGGGGCGTTCTATTACTAATGTTCAGCGCGATTTTTCAATTTAGCATACGCAAGGAAGAACAGTATGCGCTGCAAGCCTAGCCCCATTGTTATAGCGCTAGTGGTATTAGCTTGCTGGCAAATGGGAGATGGATTATGGATATATGCCAAGGCACGGCTGGCGCAATATCTTATTGCCGACGCGTGGCAACAAACCCTGGCAACAGGTCACACAATGAAGCCCTGGCCGTGGGCGGATACCTGGCCGGTGGCGCGCCTACAAGCGTTGGACAAAAAGATAGACTTGTATGTGTTGGCCGGCACTAACGGCAGCGCCCTGGCCTTTGGGCCTGGGCATATGCACGGTAGCGCCTATCCGGGTACTGAAGGCGTCAGCATTGTAGGAGGCCATCGCGATACGCATTTCCGCTTTCTGCAACAGCTTGCCGCAGGCGACTTGTTAAAGATCACGACGCGCAGCGGAGATACAAGCGCCTATCGGGTCGTTGACCAGCATATTGCCGATAGCACAGTTGCGCCGCTGCAGGTGACACGCGACGAATCGCAGTTGCTGCTCATCACTTGCTACCCCTTCGATGCACTGCGCGTAGGCGGCCCCTTGCGCTACGTTGTGACAGCGGTAGCGGAACAATCCAGTGTCTCAACCGATACAGTGTTATTATGAAACTCTGTAATACCCACGGGATAGTAAACGATGAGCATTGGCAAAAAACCTCAAAAATCGCGCTTTACGCGGCGCTCTACCGCCGAACAGGTTACCGAGGCAGTTGATTTATCCGGCAAAAACATTGTTATCACCGGCGCCAATTCCGGGCTGGGTTTCGAGTCGATGCGAGTATTGACCGAGCGCGGTGCGCATGTGATAGCGGTGGCGCGCACATTGGAGAAAGCGCAACAGGCCTGCGACAAAGTTAACGCTGAGACAACGCCGGTAGCCTGTGAGTTGAGCGAACTCGAATCGGTGGTGAGCTGCGCCGATACCATCGAAGCAATGGACATACCTATCGATGTGCTACTGACCAATGCGGGTATCATGGCACTACCGAAGCTGGAACAAAAAATGGGATTGGAGATGCAGTTTCTGACCAATCACCTCGGCCATTTTGTATTAGTGAACCGCCTACTAGAGCGGGTCAAGGAAGCGCAGGCGGGGCGTGTTGTGATACTGTCCAGTCTCGCGCATATGCAAGCACCGCGAGGCGGAATACAATTTGACAACCTTTCCGGAGAAAAGCGCTACTCTGGCTGGTCGTTCTATGGACAATCCAAGCTGGCCAACTTGTTAACATCTAATGAACTGGCGCGACGGCTTGAGGGCAGCAATGCCACCTCGAATGCGGTGCACCCAGGTATTATCGACACCAATCTTGGGCGCCATATGAGAGGTATTGCGTCTTCATTTATTTCGTTGGTCACATTGCCAATAAAAAGATCGGTCCCGCAAGGCGCGGCCACCCAATGCTATGTAGCAAGCCATCCAAATCTTGATGGGGTCAGTGGGCGCTACTTTGCCGACAGCAACTCGGCTTGGACATCGCGCTATGCCCGTGACGAGAAACTTGCCAAGCGACTTTGGGAGGTGTCGGAAGAGTTGACGGCGGATTTTTTGTAGAAGAGTCCAAGGCCCTCCTACAAAAGCTTAAGTCATAATATCGACCGTGCTATGGATAAGCTTGTACCGTAAAATTCGGCTGCGCGTAGTCGACTTCCGCCAGCTCATTCATTTTTTTTGCTAGCAAGGTGACTGATTGCGCGAGGTCCAATCGCAGCGCCAGGCGCTTATCCGGCAAAGCCCGCCCCAGTAATCGATACGGCGTATCACTTGCCAAGCTATTGACTAGCGCCTGCATCGACGTACCAGGCGCTGCTTGCATAACAACTTTATACGGGGCTGTGGCTGGGTTAAAGCTAACGACGAGTTCATCGTTCGGCTCGAGCGGCGGTGTTTTTTCCTGATCACAAAGAACGTCAGCTCCACGGACATCGGGACTATCCACAAGATGGGCTGCCAATTGCTCCCGCGCTGCAGCGCGTGAAACATCAACGATCACTTCACGCCCCGAAGTAATACGTTGAAATCGCAGTGGGACACCCAGCGTATTGCCTAGTTCTGTGACGAGGTTTTTGATACGCTTCGAAGTGGAAGCGCTACGAGCTAACAGCGTTGAAACCTCGCCGTTAATCGCATGATCCGCCGCAAACTTCACAATCATTTCGCTCTCCTGCTGCGCGCTCTCCGAGAACGCGTACCCACTAGCAAAAATGAATCCGGCGAAAAATGCCGCGATAAGCGTAGAATTCAATTTTGTTTCGAAAGACATGGCTGGCCTTTGCTACGTGAGCCGGCCAACAAAGTGGCCTGTGTTATAAGCTTTGACGCATCGCACGCCCGGAAGTTCGTATCCAAAAGATGATAAACAGCGCGGTCGTTACAATAATCAAACCTTGTCCCAGCCAATCGTGGGCCAGATCAAAAGACGACGGATAGTGGACACCGATATAATAAAGAACAACGAGACGCACTAGATTGATACCTTGAGTGAACAAGACACCCAAGCCGATCGCGAGTAGGCGTTGATTTGCACGCAGCGGCAGACAACAGAGCGTCGCTATGACAACCAGCGCGGGAACAAGGCCCGTGCAAGCGGCTCCGATTTCGTAACCGAAGCCCGTGGGATGGTACAGAACGCTTGCCTCCCATGCCACTGCCATGCCGAGCCAGTCGATCAGCGCCGCGGTTAACCCTGCTATCGCGACGTTCAGCGGTGCCAGCCAAGCCGAGACAGCGGGATAAACCTCAACGAGAACGACCGCCGCAAATACCGCCGTAAGTGCAAGGACTTGTATTAGCCAAGCGGTTGGCAAGTGTGCGCGTAGGGCGTATAACATTCTCGTATCACTTAGCACGCATTGTTGGCTGCCTAAAGCGATAAAGAATCAGGGAGAGAATAGCAATAAGCAAGGCCAGCGCTGCCAGACCCAATGTTGGTACTACCCTCACCTCCACATCAACTGGTGTGGTTTGCGATTGATTCGCCACGGCGATCTCTATTTGTGCTGTGCCCCTCGCCGCGGCGGTGACAGTTGCTTGTACGCTACCGTTGGTATCCGTTATGCCGCTCGCTGGCTCGATAGTGACCAGACTGGTATCGCTGGATGCGAAGCTTACCATTTCCCCCTCCGCGGGCGAACCGCCGCGCGTTACGGTGGCGGAGAGCACTTCCGTGTCTCCACTTCTGAACCTGATACTATCGGGCGACACCGACAGCTCCGTGGGATCCTCCTGCACGGGACCTATACTGGCAGCGAGCAGTCCGGCACCGCAGGGTCGGGGACATTCCCGCCTTGAACGCGGCAAGGCCGATCCTTTGATCCTCTCCGTCACCTGCTGTGGTGTCAGGCTTTGGTCCTCGGCCAGCAACAAACCCACAACCCCCGCGACGTGCGGCGCCGCCATAGACGTGCCGTTATAGAAGGCGTAGCCACCTTGCACCATACTCAGCACGCCGTCCGGGTTACCGTCATTGTCGACATCCTCTTGGACGTCGCCGCCGGGCGCCATGATGTCAACCGCCTCGCCAAAGTTGGAGTAACGCGTCACCAGCTTACCGTTGTAATCGCTGGCTGCTACAGTAATCACATTATCGCAACTGGCCGGGAAGGCGTTAGCTGCGTCTTGTGCTTCGTTACCCGCCGCCACCACCACCGTCACACCGGCTTGTACCACGTCGTCAATTGCCGCTTGGGTCGCGGGCGAAGCGGAACAGGGAGCGCCAGCGCCGAGGCTCATATTGATTACTTTTGCGGGCGACCGGTTAGGCGGCACCTGCGGCACAGGCAAGCCTGCCGCCCAACGAATCGCATCGTTGATGTCGGCTATGCTGCCACCGCATTTTCCCAGTGCACGGATTGACTGCACTTTGGCCCGCCAGTTAACGCCAGCAACGCCAGTGCCGTTGTCAGTCTGACCCACGCCGGTGGTGCCGGCCACGTGGGTGCCGTGCCAACTGTCCGGTTGGGCCCGACTGCCGGGACCACACTCGCCCGCCTCGGTAGCATCGCCGGGATCGGTTGGGTCGTTATCTCTTGCATTTCCATCGTTGGCGGTAAAGGTGTTGGTGATCATGTCGAAGCCGGCAGCCAAGTTGGCCGACCCGGAGATATCCGGGTGATTGGGCAAGATGCCGGTGTCAATCACCGCAATAACCACATTGGGGTCTCCAATGCTGGTATCCCACGCGGCGGGAAGGCCAACGCCGCCCGGTGCCTTCCCCGAACCAGTGCCCTGGTCAAAATAATGCCACTGTGATGGAAAGCCGGGATCGTCCGGTGTGCGAACGATCTGCAGGATATAGTTCGGCTGAACGTATTCCACATCCCCCCTCTCCTCCATCGCCTCGACCGCTGACATTATGCGCTGCTCGGACTTACGAGCGGACAGCGCTGACAGAGCTCGCGGGGGCAGTGTATAAATATATTCACCACCCGACGTGGTCGTCACATGGTCGCTAATCTCCATGGCCCGGAGTTGCGACACCGCATCGGCAGGCGCGGCTGCAGTTTTATATTTTACGATGACCTGGCCCGGTACCCAGTGGACTTCACGTTGACCCTCGAACAGGCGAGAGACTTCATCCGGGTCGGTGTCGACCAACTGGGGACCTTGCGGTGCGCTCTGCACCTGGCTTGCAATCAGCCACCCCGCCACTAGCCAAACGAGAAATGTTGCATAGTATGTTTTCACGAGACTGCCTCCTTTCACGATTATGTACCTAGTGTTTACCGGCACATGAGGTGATTGACTATTCCACGAACGACTAACGACTAAATACTAAAGTCCTAAGAAACTGTATATTACACAGGATCGGTTGACGGTGGGAATGAAACAATAACGTTACTGCGGTATAGTTGATCATTACGTCACCTATTCCCTGGTCGCCTATTTTTTTACTTGTTACGCCGCCTTCCTTCTAATGTCCAATATAAAATGGATATTAAAATACACGTGCCAAAGCACAAAAACTTTTATAGAATTTGAAATCAATCCGACACGCTGCAGCTAGCTTGGCGAAATGGTCCAATTTGCCCGCAAGGTGAGGAACAGCGAATAGTTTACGGAAGAAATATCGACTCAAAGTTATGCGCTGAAACTACGCATTTTTGGAGTTGTTAAATCAATAAAATCTTTATGCCAATGCAATAAGAAATTTTCAGCCGATTCGGGCTTGCCGAAGAGATATCCCTGGGCACAGTCACAACCATGTTCTTTCAGGAAGCTGAGCTGCTCTTCTGTCTCCACCCCTTCGGCGACAACTTTTAAACCCAACCCATGAGCCATGGCGATGGTGGCAATAATTAGCTCCCGAACCGCGGGGTCCACTGTAATATCGTTGACAAAGCTACGATCGATTTTAAGAACGTCAAAGGGATAGTTACGCAAGTAGCTAAGCGATGAATAGCCAGTGCCAAAATCGTCCATCGCAATACCCACCCCGTGATCACTTAAAGCAGCCAATGCTTCATCAATATAGGAATGGCCACTCATCAATACACCTTCTGTAATCTCCAGTTCCAGGCTGTCTGCAGTAACTTCTGATTGATGTATTGTATTTTCAATATAACTCACCAGGTCAGGATCGCGGAACTGTAGCGGTGAGATGTTTACCGCCATTCGGAATTTAGCATCATGCTCCCGTTGCCATTTGGCCGTTATCGCCAACGCATTGTTCAGCACAAACTCTCCGATAGGTGAAATCAACCCGGTTTGCTCCGCAATAGGAATAAATTCTATTGGAGAAATGTTACCCAATGCCGTGTTATGCCAACGAAGTAGCGCTTCGGCACCAATTATCCTGTCGCTGAAGACATCAACCTGCGGTTGGTAATAGACCTCGAATTCACCGCGTTCCAGTGCGCCGTGAATCTGTTCTTCCACGATGAGCCGCCGAGAAACCTCGTGGTTCATGGCATTGGTAAAGTAGCAATAGGTATTACGCCCGAGCTCCTTCGCATGGTACATGGCAGAGTCGGCATTACGCAGCAGTTCGGATGAATTGTCACCGTCCCCGGGATAAACAGCGATACCAATGCTGGCAGTCAGTGTCATCTGCCGACCATTGATTCTAAAAGGCTTTTTAAAACAATTGAGCAGCTGTGCCGCGACAGGCCTGGCATCGCTTGCTTGCGAGAGCCCACGCAACAAGATGATAAACTCATCTCCGCCCAGACGTCCCACCGTGTCGCCGCCGCGCACCGCATTGCCTAAGCGCTCCGCCGACTCGATTAAAAGCTCGTCGCCTGTTTCATGCCCCAGGGAATCATTGACCTTTTTGAAATCATCCAGATCCACGAACAACACGGCCACCAACTCGTTGTTGCGCTTAGCCTCCTTTAACAGCTGCGTCAGACGATCGAGCGATAGAAACCGATTGGGAAGCTCAGTTAGTGCATCAAAATGTGCCTGTTGAATAATTTTCGCTTCTGCCTGCTTGCGCTCGGTAGTGTCTAGAAAAGTAACCACCGCGCCGATCAGCTTGCCATCACGCTGAATGGGAT
>JBPCXM010000607.1:0-7254 GCA_051008535.1 Pseudomonadales bacterium
GGCTAAATCGAACACATCGAATTGATTGCAGATCTTCCCTGCGCCATCCAACTCGAGAAAAGAAACGCCCGGAGATTCGAAATAACTGCCATCAGCTTTCTTGCCCGGACCACGGTTCAGCCAGTGAGTTATCAGCTTGTTGTCCTCACCAACGTACACACCTTGATAGGGAAAGGTCCAACCCTCCCAGCCGCGCTGCATATCACGCCCATAGTGGGTGGCTTTAATTTCGTCTATACCGTCGGCTTTTACCAGCATGGTGCCTGCGTATTCACAGATATAAATACAATTGCTGGCATACATCTCATCAACGAAGAAGGTCCATTCGTTTTTTTGTTCGGCTTCGCCGTGATAACGAATGAGGTCATCGGCGCGCTGTCTTAGTGTTTTCTCGCTAATATTTGTCATGGCATGTCCTCAAAGCCGGTACAGAACTCACGCTCACCATTCTACGCTCGCTGAGCAAGAGAAATCGTGACGATTTTTATAGAAAGCAATGCTATAGAGAGTGTCAACTTTGAGAACTTGGTGTCATCAGCAAGCTGCCAGTTCGTTCACGCTAGCTACGCTGCGTGCCGGAACCTTTTCGTCAAACGGCTTGAACACTAGCAACATTGCCGGCATTAGAAATAGATCTGCAGTAAGCGCGGCCAGCGTAATTGCCGCCAGTGATATGCCAAAGCTTGCCATCACTTGTGCGTCTGATCCCAGCAATACCAGAAAGCATGTCACTAGAATGATCGACGTGCATACCAACGCCTGACCAACGCCTGCCAAACTTCGCTGCAACGCCAACTCGTAGTCACCGCATTGCGCATACTCGCGCCGCATGCGCGCCACCAGGTGCACGGTGTCATCCACGGCGATGCCGATCGCAATAGTGGCAAGCAGCAAGCGATAGTAGTCAAGGAACATATCCTGCCAACCCATGTAACCTAACACTAGAAGCACTGGTGTAAGGTTCGGCACCATCGACAACAAACCGACCTTCACTGAGCGGAAGATAACGCACATTAGTAAGGTGATAATGCCAAAAGCGACCGAGTAGCCGCTGAGCTGGCTGCTCGCGATATAGTCGGCGGTTTTCACCCACAGTAGCCCAACGCCAGTGGTTTCCATTTTTAACTCTTGCGAGCGATTTTCCTGCTCAAAGGATTTGAGCGAATCCAACACGCGGCGAATATTGCTGGCATTGGTCATTTCCACCCGCAGTTGTACTACAGCACGTGAGAAATCGGCGGTCACGTATTGTTGCAGCTCCTCGCCGCCGGAGATTTCATACATCAATAGGTATTGGGCGATGAGTTCGCGGTCTTTGGGTAATTTGTAATAGGCCGGGTCGTCACCATGGAAGGCCTGGTTGAGCTGCTTGAGCGTGTCAACCACCGATAACGTTTTTTTCACCAGCGGATCATTTTCTGCGTGGGCCTGCAGCGCTTCGATTCGCTGCAGTATTGCCGGATCTTTTATACCGTCTTCGCCGGCGTTGAACACATAAACTATGCTCAACGTGCCGCCCATATGTTCCTCGACGTATTCAGTATTCACTCGCCACGGCACGTGAGGTTTTAATTCAGTAAGAAAATTAAAATCGATTTTGAGTTGCGCGGCGCCGCCTAGTGCGAACAACAGGATTGCCGCTCCTATGCAGACAATTCGTTTTGGATAACGAATAACCAGTGCGGCGATCCAGGCAAGCATCGCTTCTAACCAGTTGCCGCCGCGATGGGTTAGGTCGCTTGCTTCTTGCCCTGATGTCGGTAAAGGGTCATCCTCGCCAAAAGAAAGCAAGCATAGCAGCAAGGTGGCGCTTAAGAAAAAAGTCAGCATCACGCCAAGGGCGCCGTACACCGCGAAGTGCGTAACGCCGGGTAGCTTGGCAAACACCATCGCGAAAAATCCGACCGCTGTCGTCAGCGCGGCCAGTAGACAGGGGTTGCCAACCAGCACCATCGCTTGGCGCAGCGCGGCACGGCGTCGCATGCCGAGACGGCGCGCATGCTGAAACTCAGATATTAAGTGCACTGACTGAGCGACGCCGATCGCGGTCAGCAGGGTAGGGGTTAGGCCGAACATCACGTCGAGATCCCAACCCAGCAATACCATGGCTGCAATCGTCAGGATGATGCTGCATGACACAACCAATAATGGTCCGATCAATGCAGTTATGCCAGTACGAAACAGAAAGGCGCCGAGCAGCATGATAATGGCGAAGGTAATTGCCACTAGCTGTGGCGGTTCGCTCAGGGCCAGCTCGTTGTAAACCGAATTAAAAGGCACGTCGCCGGAGTGATAAAACTCTATACCCTTATATTCCGGGCGCGACAGAATTTCAGTAATTTTGTTATTAGTGACCTGCGGATACAGGTTGTCCAAGCCGTCACCCCCCTCGGGATCCAGGCGTAATTTCTCGACCGCGTCGGTAGCGGCGCGTGTGGTTTTCACGATAATGGTCGCATGATCTGCCTTTGCGTTAACAAGGTTGCCAACGTAGATGGGATTGTTGATGACCAGATCGCGAACCTTTAACAACTCCCGCTGCGATCGTGGAAATTCGGAAAGCAGCTCATGAATTTGAATCAGGTCGTCGTCTGACTCCATAAACTCCGCATTGGTTAAACTCGTGACTTTGCTTACAAAGGGTACTTCGGTTTGCAGTGCGCGGGTCAGCTCGGTGATCTTATGCATCACCTGTAAATTAAACGGGCCGTGTTTTGCATCGGGAACACGGTATAAAATATAAGCAATTTCATCCGAGCCAAAATCCTCACGATAGCGATCGTAATAGCGGTAGCTTGGGTCGTTGGCGTCGAAGAAAGCATCTAACGAAGTATCGATGCGTGCGAAAGAGGCGAAATACAACGCCATGCCAAATGTCGCAAGGCCAGCGATTAACATTGGCCAGCGATGGTCGTAGGCGTATTCCGCTAGATCACCAAAGCGATTGGCAAGTCGTTCGAGCACGTCTTGATGATTGGTTTTCGTGGTGCTGACGATTTCTGTTGTGTGGTGAATCATGTTTTTTATACCCTTTATTTTGAACAGGCTAGGTAAAGTAACGGCTAGACCTGTATTAGCTTTAACACGCCGCGCTCGGCGGCGTTTTGTTCCCGACCGCTGTTACATTATTTTACTTATTGTGGCAGCTTGCGCTTTTCAGCGAGCGACTGGAAGAGTCGCAACGCCAGTAATTACTTTTTTATTGCAGGCATTCCGATTTGAACTCGTAAATCGCTTTTTCCTGCCTGCACCGTTGCTAACGTTTTATCTTAGCTTTGATCAAGTTTCACACAGCGCATTCATCTTCGTAAACGGCTGAATTTTGTTCAGGAACAATCAGCAGAGTAGAATGGCGCGTAGTCGGTTTACCGCCGCCGCGCCAAATAGTGAATAAACCAAGCAAACTATGAGCCAATAAAATTACAACATCTAAGAGAGGAAAAAGCCGTGCACCGCATTATCAGATTCGAAGATGTTAGCGAATTCGATATCAGCACCGGCGTTATAGTCGCCGGTTATGGTGGCGCCGGCGCTAGTGCCGCCTGGGAGGCCAAACAAGCGGGTTCCGATGTGCTGGTTCTTGAATGCTCCAGCGCAGGAGGAGGCTCCACCAGATTGTCGGCCTGCGAGATGTATCTTGGCGGCAGTGGTGGCACACGCCTGCAGCGAGACCTTGGCATTGAAGATTCCAGCGAGAACTTCTACAACTATTTATTGGCTTGTTTCGGCCCCTACGCCGACGAGGCGCGCGTTCGTGCATTTGTTGACGGTGCAGCCGAGCATTTCGATTGGTGCGAGGCGCTGGGAGTGCCTTATAAACGTGGTTTTTTCTCCGGCCGCGACGTTGTTGCCATGACCGGTGACTCCTTGCAGTTCACCGGTAACGAACGTGCCTGGCCGTTTACAGACGCGGCAGCACCAGTACCACGTGGTCACTTACCGGCCGATGCGGATCACAACGGTGGCCACGTGTTTATGGATGTATTGATGCAACGTGTTGAGCAGAAGGGCGTCGATATTCGTGTCGATGCGCGCGTTACCGCGCTTATCCAGGATACGTCGGGTGGCATCCGTGGTCTGGTTGCGAAGATTGATAATACAACTGTCTTCTGCGAGGCTCAGCAAGGTGTGGTGTTGACCATGGGTGGCTTTATCATGAACGAGCAAATGACCAAGCGGCATATTCCTTATCTGGATTCTGTCGCCACACGGCACGGTAATCCGGGTGATATGGGTGATGGTATTTTACTTGGCGTGGCTGCCGGCGGGCAGGCGATCAATATGGGTGAGGCGTTTGTCGGCCTGGCTTATTACCCTCCAGCCGAATTAACCTACGGAATATTCGTTAACAGCAGCGGCCAACGCTTTATTAACGAAGATGTTTACCTCGGCCGTATAGGTTATTACGCCGCACAACAACCCGAAGGCAAGGCGTATATGTTTATCGACAATAAATATTTCTCAAGACCCGCCTACCATGAAACCACAGAAATCGTAGCGGTTGGCGAAACCGTGGCTGAAGTTGAAAAAGACGCCGGTCTTCCGCCGAGTGCGTTGCAACAAACGGTAAGCTATTACAACGAGTTTGCGGCAAAAGGCGAGGACCCGCAGTTCCACAAAGCTACTGAGTGGTTGGAACCATTCGCAACGCCACCTTATGCACTCATCAGCTATTCCCTGGCACAGTTAAGGCCAACCGTTTTTACTTTGGGAGGTTTGGATGTGTTGCCAACGGGCGATGTGTTAAGCCCCAACCGCGAAGCCGTAGCGAGGCTATACGCCGCCGGTCGAACCGTGGCAGGTATACCGCGAACGTCTAAGGGCTATGCTAGCGGCATGTCAGTGGCGGATGCGACTTACTTTGGCCGCCTCGCCGGTCAACAAGTGGCTAAGCAGAATCGGTGTTAGTCGTTCAAGGAAAACTTGGCCACACATTAATAAAACCGAATGTTGTCAACCCAAGTAAAAGCGTATTGTTACTCAACACCGCGTAAAATACGATAAAGCCGCAGCAACTAGCGCCTGCGAGCCAAACTAATTAATTAGGAGAATAATAATGAAGCGACTCGATAAAAAAGTGGCGATTGTCACTGGTGGCGCAAGCGGCATGGGCGAGGCAACCGCGCGATTGTTTGCAGAACATGGCGCGAAAGTAGTCATCGGTGATGTGCAGGAAGAGCTTGGTCAAACCTTGGCTGCTGAACTGGGTGATAAGGTCGCTTTTGTTACGATGGATGTCAGCAGCGAAAATGATTGGGCAAAAGCGGTTGCGAAAGCGGAGGAGCTTGGGCCGCTGAATGTGTTGGTCAATAACGCGGCGATAGTGTCAATGCAGTCAATTACGAATACCACGCCGGAGGACTATTTGCGTGTTATCAATGTCAATCAGCTAGGTACGTTTATGGGTATTCGCGCCGCCATAACTCCGATGAAGGCAGCCGGTGGCGGCTCCATCATCAACATCTCCTCTATCGATGGACTGCACTCATCCGCTGGGCTAAGCGCGTATTCTTCAACTAAATGGGCGGTGCGAGGTCTGACCAAGAGCGCTGCAATTGAATTGGGACAATATGGTATTCGGGTAAACAGCGTTCATCCCGGTGGAATTTATACCGAGATGGGCGGCGCCCGTTTTAGTACCGAAGAAGAGCTGAACAAGACGTTCTACGCCGAGTTCCCCATTCCCAGAGTGGGTCAACCGAAGGAGGTCGCCTACGTATCATTGTTCCTGGCCAGCGATGAGGCAACTTATAGCACAGGGTCGGAGTTTGTTGCCGACGGTGGCTGGTTTGCTGGCATGCGTAGACCTGGTATGCCGTGCTCTTAGCGGAGAACTCTAACACATTAGTCGAGGTGGAGTAGAAGATGAAAATAGGCGTGTGTCTACCATATATGAAAGAGGGCCTGACCCGCGCGGACTATCTGGCGTGGTTTAAGCACATCGACGAGGGGCCATTCGATAGTCTGTCTTGCGGGGAAAGAGTGCTTGGCCCGACTTATGATATGCGTGTGCTATTGTCCGCCGCCGCCGCGGTCACCGAGCGCGTGCAAATTAATACGACTCTATATGTATTACCTATGCACAGTGCCGTTCGTGTCGCCAAGGAAATCGCAACGCTCGATGTGATAAGCAATGGTCGCATGTCAGTCACAGTCGGCTTTGGCGGACGCGAGAAAGACTATGCGGCTATCGGCGCCGAGTATAAGGGGCGCTATCAGCGCATGGACCAACAGATAGCACAAATGCGGAGTATTTGGGCGCAACAGCCGCCAATTGAAGGTGAAGACCCGGTAGGTCCGCCGCCATTGCAAAAGGGCGGTCCTAAGATTCTGGCCGGTGTGTTGGGGCCTAAGGCACTGGCGCGCTGCTCAACGTGGGCCGATGGCATTTATGCCTGGTCGGGTAATGGTGAGCAGCATGAGATAGAGAGTTTTTTTTCTCGTGCTGATGCAGCGTGGCAAGATGCAGGTCGCGATAGCATACCCTATCGTCTCGGTGGGTTCTGGTACACCTTGGCAGACCAGGGCGCCGAGAAGCTCCATCAATATGTGTACGACTATTTGAAAATTGCCGGCGATGATATTGCTACCATGATGGCCGATGCCATGCATAGGCATAATGCCGACGCGGTAAAAGAAGGCTTGGATAATATGCAGGCCGCCGGTTGCGAAGAAGTGTTTATGGTGCCGGCGACTGCGGAGCTGGCAGAAATCGATCGCTTGGCAGAGATTATTGCCTTGCGCTGAATTTGCTTCGGCACCTTGTTGAAAACCTTAAGCAATCTGGTAAATAAGCATGGCCCAAAACATCTTTCAACTAGTCTTGGTAGTTAAAGACTACGACGATGCGATTGCGTTCTACACCGAAAAACTGGGCTTCGTTGTAATAGAAGATACGCAACTGAGTGAAACGAAGCGCTGGGTCCGTGTTGCGCCCGAGGGAAGTGGTTGTCCTCTTCTGCTGGCTAAAGCGGCATCGGAGCAACAACTTGCGAGCATTGGAAATCAAACGGGTGGGCGTGTTTTCCTATTTATGCATACCGACGATGTTTGGCGGGACTATAACCAAATGCAGTCGCGTGGTGTAAGCTTTGATGGCGAACCTAGAGAGGAGGAGTATGGCACCGTAGTGGTGTTCACCGATCTTTATGGCAATAAGTGGGACCTGATTCAGTCAAAGCGGTGCTAAATTGAACCGTCCTTTTTAAGAGCTTGTAGTTTTTCGTCGCTATAACCAAGTACCTCGGCCAGAAC
>JBPCXM010000608.1:0-3942 GCA_051008535.1 Pseudomonadales bacterium
GCTATGACCTGCATCTGTTTGGGCTCTGGCACTGTTACCAGCGGGTCGGGCGTGTGATGTTGGATCAGGGAGAAGGTAGGATCATCAATATCTCTTCGATTCTGGGCTTAGCGGCTGGACAGATTGAGCCTGCCCCCGCCTACTGCAGCGCAAAGAGCGCCGTGATCGGTCTCACGCGCGACCTCGCCTTCGACTGGGCAAAGCGGGGCGTTAGGGTGCACTGTGTTGCGCCAGGTATCTTCCCGACCGAAGGAACGGCCGATGACCTCGCTGTCCCGGAAGTGCAAGAGAGGGTGATGCAGGCGATTCCCATTGGCCGATTCGGTTGTGAAGATGATATCAAGGGCCTGGTTGCTTTCCTGGCTTCTCCCGGCGCGGACTTTATGCTCGGCCACCCCGTCATTTTCGGCGGCGGTCAGCTGCTAGGCGCATTTTAACGCAATTGACCCTTTGATTGTGAATAGGTACTGATTTATCTGCATAGGAAATATGATGAATATATTAGACGGTAAAGTTGCCATCGTTACCGGTGCTGGTAAACCGGACGGAATCGGATTCGCCACCTGTATCAAGTTGGCAGAGGCGGGTGCCAAGGTGGTGATTACTGATTTGGTCGCTAATGACGAACAACAGGCGTTGCTCGATGCGCGGGTGGTGGATATCAAGGCGCTGGGTGCTGATGCTGCCGGCTGTGCTCTCGATGTTACCAAGCTGGCAGACGCTCAGAGAGCTGCCGAACTGGCCGTCGAGACCTTTGGCGGTATCGATATTCTGTTTAACAACGCCGGCTGGATCGGTGGCCTTGGTCCCTGCCTCGAGCAGACGGATCAGCAGTTCACGTTAAGCTGGCAGATCAACGTGATGGGGACACTCAATATGTGTCGCGTGGTCATTCCGCTAATGCAGCAAAGGGGTGGCGGCTCGATCATCAACAACTCCTCCGTGGCGGGTATTTCCGTGGTTCCAAACGAGGGGGCCTACACTGCTTCCAAGCACGCAGTAGTAGCGCTGAGCAAAACACTGGCAATAGAGCACGGAGCCGACAAGATCCGCGTTAATACCGTTTGTCCAGGCTCTATCATGACCAGTGCAATCAAGGATTACCTGGAAACAGTCAGGAAAGAAGGGGAATCTGATGAGGAGGTCTATAGGCGATTAACGCCGGAAGTGCCTATGCAACGCGCGGGTGATCCCTCGGAGATCGGCGATGCAGTGGTTTTCCTCGGTAGCGATCAGTCGAATTATGTAACCGGCATTGTGTTCCCGGTCCACGGGGGCATGGCATCGGGACTGTGAGGCATAGTTTTACACGACGTTCGTTAGTGAGTGTCTGATAACGGTGATGCACAAGATCAAAAACGTCAATATGCGAGAGGTTATGAAAGAAGCGCTGCCTGTAACATGTAAAAAGTTAAAGTCGATTTATAACGGAAGTGGGTTGTGTAACTGTGCCATGCCAAGCGGCCTCTATTTCTAAGCCGTTGAAGCCCTATTGATATAAGTCATCTGGAGTTAAATTATGCTATTTCAACACCTTTGGTGGCAACCCGGTCTCCTGTGCTGCGGGGCTGGCGGTTGTGGATGTGCTGGAAGAAGAACAACTGCAGGAAAACGCCTTGCGGATGGGCAACTATTTGTTGGCGGGGCTGCAGCGCCTGCAAGCCCGTTACCCGGTAATAGCCGATGTGCGGGGACTCGGGCTATACATCGGCGTTGAACTGGTTACCGACCCGGAAATGCTGGCACCGGCGACGGCACTAGCAGGCGAGGTCGTAGAGAAGATGAAGCAGCGCGGAATTCTGCTCAACACCAACGGTTACGATAACAATATTATCAAGATCAAGCCGCCGCTGATCGTTACCGAGCGGGACGCCGACCGCTTGTTGACGGCGCTTGATCAGGTTTTCGAGGAATACAATTGAAACATAAGCGTTGGCCACGGCATTGTCAGATTAATGAATTCGGGGCAGAAGATTATCAAATTGACTCGTCATATCAGACCAGTTCTGACCAATAAGCACAGGTATCCCGCTGCCAGATCGCAATAGCTCGGTCACGAAGCAAACGATAATTTGTTGCACTTATCAGTTGGCGTTGCAGGCGAAAAAAGATTGTTCATCACACCATGGAAAGTGAGAAAGTTCTGAGCTTGTCTTCGAGATTTAAAATATTGTTCGCCACGAATGTTGATAAGCACCTCATCGAGGTAGCATGTGTCGCCTAGTTGACCCGCGATTTTTCGAAGCTTCTTGGCAAAGCTAGACGGAAATTTGAGGCACCACTGCCGGGTAGTTTCGTAACTAATGAGTCCTCCGCGAGCGGCGAGCAGCTCCTCCACCTCTCTGAAGCTCAGAGAAAATCGATAGTAGAGCTAGACCCTGTGGCTGATCACCGCTTCTGGGAATCGATTGCCTTTATATACTGCAATTTTGTTTTTCATTGCGCTATTGTGAGCCATCAGCGATTGTATCTGCGAGTTTAGAGAATCAGGACTCAGTAATTTTGGTAAATAGGATTAGTTTCGTTCATGACGCTGTCGATTCTTAGTTGATAGGCCGGTTTAAATTCCGGATGCGGAAAGATCCAGAATTTCCCGACACGAATCGCATCGAAGACAATCTTGGCACATTGCCGTGGCGACATCCCCGCATCGATACCGCGCTGCAGAAATTGCTCCAGCTGTTGCTGAGCCGTATTTTTCACTGCACCTTGAACCGGACTGCGCTTTTCACTGCGCATAATGTCTGTGGCAACCTGGCCGGGGCACAGCACCGAAACCTTCACCGGCGCATCGATCGATTGCAATTCATAGTGTATCGTCTCCGACAAGGCAACCACGGCCTGTTTGCCCACGGTATAAGGTCCCATCGATGGTGCCGCTAATAATCCTGCCAGGGACGATGTGTTAACGATGTGCGCTGGCGTTCCTTGCTTCAGCATAAGGGGAATGAAACTACGCGCGCCGTTAATAACACCTTTCAGGTTAATACCCAGGATCCAGTCCCACTCCTGCTCAGTCTTCTCCCAGCTGAAACCACTGATAAGAACACCAGCATTATTAAATAGCAGGTCTACCGAGCCAAACGCGTCAACTGTCGCGGCTGCCAGATTATCCACTGCCGCAGCGTTGGCAACGTCGGTCGGTACGGCGATGACCGTAACATTCTGCCGTTCGAGCTCAGTTTTCAATGTTTGTAACGCCGATTCGTTCACATCCGCCAATACAACGGCCATGCCCTCATTGCCGCATTGCTCGGCCAAACCTCGGCCAATACCGCTGGCGGCCCCGGTGACGACAGCGACCTTATTTTTGAAGTCTTGCATTGTTTTGCCTCGTGTCTAAAAAGTTTGAAGGAATAAAGCCAGCACAGGATCGGTGTTAATTTTCAACCAAGGATAAGGCAGAATGACAAGGAAAAAATCGTCCGTTTGGACTAGCCGCCGTTCTGTTGAACCGCTAAAGAAAGCTCTTGCAAGGCGTCACCGATGTAGTCGGCAATCTTGCAAAGATCTGGTACTGCTTTCTTACAGGCGATGAACCGAAATTCATGGTGCCCGCGTAGCTCCAAACGGTCAGGTTTAGTCCGATACTCTCGGTCAGTGGGCCTACTGAATACAATGCTTCGTGTTTCAAGCCCAGGGTGTAGTGCGTTTCTTTTGGGCCCGGTACGTTGGACACGATCATATTAGCGGCGAGCGGGAAGTCCGGCTGGTTCGCACGCTGCAGCCGATAATCAAGGCGTTTACGCCAGGCGAAGTAAGGCGGCGGAATAAACTCCATCCAATCATGCGCGGTGTGGCGGCCCATCAATTCGAGCACCTCTTTGGCCGCATCGGTGACCTTGCGCGTTGCCTGATAACTTTCCAACGGGTCGGCAATATCGGTACGCAACGCGGTATGAAAATAGGCGACGTTGTTGCCAAACGTGCGCAGTATTGGGT
>JBPCXM010000609.1:0-12775 GCA_051008535.1 Pseudomonadales bacterium
GATTGTATTTACAGAAGGCACAGGCAATCCGACCACGTACCAGATTTTTCCGGCTCCGCAACTGGATGACAGGAGAAACAATGCTGGCAACATATACGAATGCACAGCACCTACTTTACACCTTACCTTAATATACGTATAATACTACGTATATGTTTATCCGAGATTACCATGAAAATATCAATGGCTGAGGTTAACAAGAAGGCCAATCTGATTATTAATGAAGTCGCTAGAAGTGGTGAAACAGTTGTTATCATTAAACACGGCAAGCCCATCGCCGAAATACGTCCCATCACTGATCCGTCTCATCGACAGGAAGCACTGCGCTACTTGAGAAATCTTACTCCAATCAGCGTAGATGACTCTGTAGAGTCGGTCATCGAGCAGGCTCGACAGCGTGGGCTTTGAAACCCTAAGCAATGAAAAGATTTTTGACAACGCGATCGTTGTCGACAATAGCGTCTCAATGCGCTGGCTCTTCGATGACGGTTCTGACGGTGACCGCAAATACGCGCAAAAAATATTGAAGATTATCGAGTCGCAAGCTCACTCTGCTATCGTCCCGTATTTGTGGATCTATGAGTCCGCGTTCGTCGTCAATTTCTATGCGACCAAACAGCAGTTGGATGATGGTGAGTGTAGGTCTCATCTCGACTCTCTGATGGATCTGTTCTCGGTGGTAGTAGCTCGCGAACAACCATCGTCATTGTTTGACTTTTGCCAAACCTACAGCCTCTCTGCCTACGATTCGGCCTATCTACTTTTAGCCCAGCAACAACGTTGTCCAATTGCAACTCTGGACAAGAAAATGAAAAAAGTCGCACGCAAGATTGAAATTACTATTCTGTAGTTGCAACGGGAAGTATTGAGTAATCAATGCCGATCAGTCAGTAATTGTGAATCGTTCACGCAGCACGTTTTTCTGCACCTTGCCCATCGCATTGCGCGGCAGGGCGTCGATCACTTCTATCCGCTTGGGCACTTTAAAGTTGGCCAGCTGAGTCCGGCAGTGAGCAATAACTTCTTCAGCGGTCGGAGCATTGCCGTCCGGCACTATCACCGCAACAACTGCCTCGCCAAAGTCAGCATGAGGAACGCCGATGACGGCCGACTCTTTAACGCCGGCCATGTCATCGATCACCAGTTCAATCTCTTTTGGGTAAACATTGAGGCCGCCGCAGATGACTAAATCTTTAGCGCGGCCGACGATGGACACATAGCCGTCCGCGTCGATGGTGGCTTTGTCACCGGTGTTAAAAAAACCATCGGCGGTAAAATCCTCGGCGGTTTTTTCCGGCATACGCCAGTAGCCAGAGAACACATTCGGGCCTTTTACCTGCAGGTTGCCTATCTCGCCGGCCTCTAAACATGCACCGGCATCATCGACAACACGAACGGTAACACCCGGCAGCGGCGGACCGACGGTACCGGCACGACGTTCACCGTGCAGCGGGTTGGAGGTGTTCATATTGGTCTCAGACATGCCGTAGCGCTCGAGGATGGTGTGTCCACAGCGTGCTTCAAATTCAACAAAGGTTTCGGCCAACAGTGGCGCGGAGCCCGAAACGAATAAGCGCATATTCGAACAACACTCTGGTCCGAAGTCCGGATTACTCAATAGCCGGGTGTAGTAAGTTGGAACGCCCATCATCACAGTGCAATCCGGCATTGCGGCAATGGCGGCTTTGTCGCTGTAACCGTTGTGCCATGCCATGCTAGCGCCACTGATCAACACGCAGCTTAGACCGACAAATAAGCCATGCACGTGATAGATCGGTAGCATGTGCAGTAAACGGTCAGAAGAAGAGAAGCCCCAGGCTGCAACCAGTGTTTCAGCATTCTTACGTAAGTTGTCGTGGCTCAATACGATGCCTTTGGGCCTGCCTGTGGTACCCGATGAGTACAGCAACGCCGCCATGTCTGTACCATCGCATTGGGCTACGTTAGCTTCAACGCTTGCATCTGCGGCCTGCTGCATCACGCTGCCGCTACCGTCGGCATCGAGAGTGAGCAGTGCTTTAACGCCGCTGCCCTCCCCCCCTTTTTCCGGAAGCACAGATTCGATCGTGCTGACCGCGTCACTAGCACAGATCACGATGGTCGGTTCTGCATTGGTGAGGAAGTAAACAAGTTCGGCTGCCGTGTAAGCCGTGTTTAGTGGATGGTATACCAGTCCCGCGCGCAGACAGGCCAAATAAAGAAATAGATTCTCGACTGATTTTTCGACCTGCACGGTGACCCTGTCGCCACAGGTGGCGCCAAGTTGTAGCAGGCTGTTGGCGATGCGCGCAGAAGCCTCGTCTGCTTCAGCGAAAGTTACGCTGCGCCCGTCTGCGGTGAGCAGCAACTCAGTATTGAGGTCGGCTGGAAAATTGTTCTGGAAATGCGCGTAGAGGTTCGCGTTGTCAGTCATGCCTGTGTCTCCTGTGAATTAACAGGGTAAAAGTTTAATACAGTAGAAAAAACAATTATGCCCCAATGCCATAAACCTGCAAGGCGCCCAGCGTTCGGCACAACTCTTGCCGTTCGCGGCATACCTCGCGCATACTTGCATCCCACCGCACTGCTGACGATATCCTATAATTCTTTGGTGATCCTGCTGATCGTTAATATAGTATTGTTGATGTTGGGCACCTTTATGGACATGTCGCCACTCATTATTATTACCACGCCCATTTTCCTGCCAGCCACTACGCTGCTTATGCCTAACCTGTGTAGTCAATAACCTATTTTTTAATCAATAAATTATGCAACGACTGAATCAAAACACCCTAACAACGGCGGCCGCGAAAACAAAAAACGCGACCAAAGACTTTTATAATAGAGACAATATCCAACCAGGAATTGTACACTTTGGCGTTGGTAATTTTCACCGCTGTCACCAAGCAGTCTATGTAGACAAGTTGCTAAGCCTAGGAGGTTTGGACTGGGGCATTATGGGCGTCTCTATGCGTTCCGGCAAAATCAGAGACCAACTCGCGCCGCAGGACTTTCTTTATACAGTAGTCACGCTAAGCAAAGACATAGAACTTAGTATTATCGGTTCCATCCTCAACATACTGGTTGCGCCAGAGAATCCTGCCGTGGTGATTAACCAAGTGGCTGACAACAACATCAAACTGGTGACCACAACTATCACTGAGAAAGGTTACTGCCTGTCTTCGGGACAAATCGATAATGAACACCGTGATTTCATTGCGGATAGTGCATCCCTCGAAACCCCTCGAACTATCTATGGGTATTTAGCTGCTGCCATTATTCAGCGACGCAAAAATGGTCGGCACTGCAAACATGGCGGGGCGCCACTCAGTGTTCTTTGTTGCGACAACATTCAGAGCGGCGGCGAACACCTGCAAGCAGGCGTGCAAAGGCTGTTGCAACACCATGACCAAGTCAGCAAGGATTGGGCAAAAATACATGTGAGTTTCGCCTCCTCAATGGTCGATAGAGTCGCACCGAAGACGGATGAGTCTTTGAAACAGTTAGTTCACGCTGCACTTGAACTAGAGGATGCCTGGCCTGTCTCTGCAGAACCTTTTAGCCAATGGGTGATTGAGGACAGATTTGCTGGGGAACGACCTGCTTTCGACAAGGTTGGCGCACTGTTTACTGACGACATTTCGCTTTTTGAGCAGATGAAACTGCGGTTTCTTAATGCTGGACACTCCATCATTTCGATATTGGGCTATCTGGATAACCAAGCAACCGTTCATCAGGCATTGGAACAGCCGAGCATCCTGGACTTTGTTCAAAAGGCCTTGCATGAAAACGTGCTACCGGTGGCGACATTGCCCACAGACTTCAAGGGCGAAGGCTATATCTCTGACGTTATACAGCGCTTTAGAAACAGTGCCCTGCCCTATACCGTTCAGCAAGTAAACACCGACAGCTCGCAGAAAATTCAGCAACGTTGGTTCCCAACCATTGATGACGCCTTGGCACAATATGCCGATTCAGCATTGATGAGCTTTATGGTTGCAGCCTGGGCAATCTATGTTCACAAAGCCCTGGATGCGGGTGAATTAAACGATCCCTTACGCGATGACTTTTTAGCCGCACAGCGACAGGGCGAAGACATTGTTAGTCAGTTTCTTCTAATTGCTGGTGCGGATCGTTTTGGCTTTTATAACTCTACTCCTTTTATGGCGGCTGTATTGAGCGACTACAACACCTTGCAGAACACAGAAATCACAACCGCTTTAACCCAATTTTTATCACGACGAGAGGAAGCAACCCATGCGTGAGTCCTGGAGATGGTTTGGACCTAACGACCCCGTCAGCCTTGATGATATCCGTCAGACCGGTGCCACCGATGTTGTTAGTGCCCTGCATTACGTGCCGACTGGCGACGTATGGTCGGTAGATGCGATCCAGGAATACAAGTCCATGATTGAAGCAGGCAATACAAACCGTAGCCCACTAACCTGGTCCGTTGTTGAAAGTATTCCAGTTCACGAAGAGATTAAACTGGGCCGAGTAGGATGCCAGGTCTATATTGATAACTGGGTCACCTCAATGGAAAACCTTGCGTACTGCGGAATCAAAACCATCTGCTACAACTTTATGCCCGTGCTCGACTGGACCCGTACAGATCTGGGATATCAACTAAGCAGCGGTGTTTATGCTTTGCGCTTTGATCAGAAAAAGTTTGCCGCGTTTGATCTGTTTATCCTGCAGAGATCAAATGCAGAAGCGGATTATAGCGAAACAGAAATCGCTGAAGCCAAAGACCTTTACACGCAGATGTCTGCCGAGGAACGCGACCAACTAACCCGCAACATTATTGCGGGCTTACCCGGCAAAATGACCGACGCCTACACCCTTGAGGATTTCAGAAAGGCCTTGGCACAATATCAACATATTAACCGCGAAAAATTCAGAGAAAACCTGAATGCCTTTCTCGCCCAGGTATTGCCCAAAGCCGAAGCAGTCGGCGCAAAACTGGCTATTCACCCGGATGATCCCCCACAGGATATGCTCGGGCTTCCCAGAGTCATCTGCACCGCAGAAGATCTGGACAGATTGTTTGCAGATCAACCCAGCCCCGCAAACGGTATTACGCTCTGCGTTGGCACCTATGGCAGTCGACCAGATAATGATTTACCAGCTATGGCGCACCGATTTGGCTCACGTATTCACTTCGCGCACTTACGCGGTGTGAGCCGAGATCCCGATGAGCAGCGGTCTTTTTACGAAGCCAATCATTTGGACAGCGATATCGATATGGTCAGCGTTATCCGCGAGTTACTGACCGAAGAACACATTCGATCACAACAGCAGGGATCACAAGCCAGTGATAGCACTGTAGCAGAAATCTTTATTCGCCCCGATCATGGTCACCAAATGATGGACGATATTGGCAAAACCGTGAACCCAGGTTATTCAGCGATTGGTCGACTTAAGGGACTCGCCGAAGTTCGCGGCGTTATCCGCGCCCTGTCCTCAATAATCTAAGCCCGCAACGATGTGATGACACTTCAAGCGATACCGTAACGGAACCTTTAACACCCAGTGGCATGCTCGTCGGTCTGAGGTATAGCTTCGTTAGATATTGCTACCCTGAGCTTCACGGACTGCTTCAGGCAGGTCGTCCGCGCTCATGATGATTTCCCTGTAGCTGCCACCGGCGGGTATCATGGGATAGACATTCTCTTCCGCCTCCACGATCACATCCAGCAGATAAGGCTCGTCAGGGTTGGCCAGCATGCGATTATAGGCGGCCGCAAGATCTTCCTTCTTGGTAACGCGCTCCGCCCTGACCCGGTAACCCTCGGCAACCGCCAAGAAGTTGGGATAGATATCGTCATCGCCAGCGTGCTTCACGGCCATGGGATCGGAAAGGTCCGAGCCGGAGCGGTGTTTGGCATAGATCATGTCCTGCCACTGGCGCACCATGCCCAGCCACTGGTTGTTGATCACCACCACTTTCACTCCGATACCGAAGCGATGGCAGGTGGCCAGTTCGTGGATAGTCATGTTGAGTGAACCGTCACCGTCGATATCGATTACCTGCCGATCGGGGCAGCCCACCTTTGCGCCTATTGCCGCGGGTAGGCCGTAACCCATAGTGCCGAAACCCGAACTGCTGAGAAAAGAACGACTGCGTTTGGCGCGATAGTGCTGCATGGCCCACATCTGGTGCTGACCCACGCCCAAGCTGACAACCGCCTCTCCCCGCGTCGTTTCGCTCAACAGGTCTATGGCAAACTGGGGACTGATATTGTCACCTTGCGGAACTGTGAACGGGAACTGCTGTCGCAAACCGGTCAGGTAGGCCAACCACTCCCTGTAATCTCCCTGGACTGGGCAATCGCATAACTGCTGCAGGGCGAGTCTGAGATCACCGCAGATGGGAAGCGTCACCACCTTGTTCTTATTGAGTTCATCCCGATCGATATCGATATGGATGATCTTGCCGTCGGCGATGAAGCGGTCCACGTTGCCGGTTACCCGGTCGTCGAAGCGCACTCCCAGGGCAATCACCAGGTCGGCCTCGTTCACAGCCACGTTGGCATATTTTGATCCGTGCATTCCTAGCGCGTGCAGTGCCAAGGGGTGATCCGGCGGGAAGGCGCCGTGCGCCATTAGGGTGGTAGTGACCGGACACTGTAAATGCTCAGCCAGTTGCAGTAACAGATCCGGACAGTCGGCGCTGACTACCCCTCCCCCCGCGTAGATTACAGGCCTGGTGGATTCCCGTATAAGGCGGCAGGCTTCTTCCAACTGCTTGTCGGGAATACCGCCGAGCGCTGCTTGCGGTGGCTCAATAACCGCAGGAATGCGCGGCGGTGTATAGTTGCCCTCCGGATCGCGCGGGTAGTGTTGCTGCACATCCTTGGGTATGTCGATTAATACGGGGCCTGGACGGTTACCGCCAGCCAGGGCGAAGGCTTCACGCACCACTTCTGGAATATTGGTGACCTTCTTCACCAGGTAGCTCTTCTTGGTGATCGGCTGGGTAATGCCGACGATATCCACCTCCTGGAAAGCGTTCTTGCCCAGCAAGTGCGACGGCACATTACCGGTGATGGCTACCAACGGGGTGGAATCACTGTTGGCATCGGCAAGCCCAGTCACCAGGTTGGTGGCTCCCGGACCGGAGGTGGCCAGGCACACACCAACTCGACCGGTGGCGCGGGCATAACCCTGGGCCGCGTGCGCAGCACCTTGTTCGTGTTCCACCCGCACACAGCGAATACCGAATTCGGGCAACACATCGAAGATCTCGAGATTGGCGCCACCGGGGTACCCGAACAGAGTGTCTACCCCCTCTTCCTGCAGACTCATCGCCAATAAGGCTGCGCCACGTTTGGCGTTGGCACGCTGTTCAGGTTTGATATCCCCAAGCAGTCCGCCGCTAATCGTGCCAATATTCTGATAGGTGACATTGTCTTCTGATTCTTTTGCAGTCATTTGATTCATTACACCCCCCTGTAAGCCCATCGGGTTACTCTAAATCAATAACCTTGCCCGGATTCAATATCTGCTTTGGATCGAGCGCAATTTTCAATGTTTTCATCAACGCGATTTCTGTTTCAGTGCGACTCATGTCGAGCCAGGCTCTTTTCTCAAGACCAATACCGTGTTCCGCGGAAACCGACCCTCCTATCGCTTGTAACGGTCGATAAACTACTTCGTCCACTTGACGGTGCAATTCCTGGAATGATTCTCCTTGCGGTGAAATAAAAAAGTGCAGGTTTCCATCACCAATATGGCCCAGTGCGTAAAAGTAACTGTCCGGCCACTTATTACGAATACCCTGTTGGACTTCGTTCACATAAGCGTCCATATTCCGGATGGGCAGACTCACATCATAGAGAAATTGCGGTTTGATTTGCAGCACCGCATCGAAATCCTCGCGGATTGCCCACACGCTGTCCCGTTGGGAGTCGGACTTTGGCAACACCGCATCCAGAATCAGTTCTTGCTCGAACGCCGCTTCCAGCGTCGCTTGAAACTGTTCGGTATCTCTCTCTTGGTTTGCTCCCTGTGCCTCCATTACCACATAAAAATCGTAGTCTTGTGACATTGGCGCCTTATGCCAGCCCGGTTCGGTGACTTTACGAAAGTAATCGCCCCACATGACCTCGTAGGAACTTAGATGGCCGCCCATGGACCGGTCCATAAATTTGAGCAGGTCGGCGACTTTTTGAAAACTGTCCATGGCCACCAGGGCAGTATTTGCGCTTGATGGAAATTCGTTCAGCTTTACTACCACGCGGGTCACCACACCCAAGGTGCCTTCGCTGCCAATGAAGAGTTGCTTGAGATCGTAGCCGGCGTTATTCTTCAGCATGCGGTTCATCGAGGAAACAATGGTGCCGTCTGCGAGCACGGCTTCCAGCCCCAAGACCAGTTCCCGTGCCATGCCATAGCGGATCACATTGATGCCACCAGCGTTGGTGGCTACATTGCCACCGATGGTGCACGAGCCGCGTGCTCCCAAATCCAGCGGAAAAAATAATCCCTTTGCCTCAACCGCTTCCTGCAGTGATTGCAACACGCAGCCCGACTGCAGGGTTGCCGTACGACCCGTCTCATCGATTTCTTCTATCCGCGTCATGCGCTCAAGCGACAAGACGATATCCTGCCCGGTACTTTTGTCACCCTGCACGGTACCGGTGAGACCACCATGGGTTACCAAGGTCTGGCCCACTGCATGACAACATTTGAGTACCGCACTGACTTCCTTGGTCGTCCGAGGGCGTGCTATGCCCTTAGCCCGCATCGGAGCAGCATCCCAATAGCTGGTGCTGCGACTGCTTACCGAGTCACCCGTTAAAACGTCTTTTTCACCAAGGATTTCTTGTAGTTTCTGCACAATATCTATCATTGCGCTCCTCCTGATCCAATGGCTAGCTCACCCGATGCTATCTAAACGGTACTCGGAACAAGATGGATTCGTTTAACCTGCACAACAAACAGCGAATATATTAACAAACTTAGCAGACAGAATCCGCTGGCGGTAAAGCCAATCATAGTAAGGTTCTCTGCGCTCGCAACACTTCCGGCAATGGAAGGGCCAAGCGCATTCCCAAACGCCTGTGCCGCAATAATCAATACAACAAAGCGTCCAGAAACATCGGCATTGGCAATGAGTCCCAACAGGTAGGGTAGACCGATATTCCAGATAAAGGTGAAACTTAAAACTGAAATGATATAAGGATTAGGACTGTCGCTGGTCGCGAGTACGATACTCAAGCCCATATGTGCCACCAGGCTGACCACGGGTTGCCAAAATCGGCCGTAGCGATCGCCAACCCACGATGCCAATAGCGCACCCAGCATACCGAGGGCCATTCCCAGGGCGAGTATTGATCCCACTTGCGTTTGCGCCAGCCCGCTTTCGATGCCCATGCGTTCGATAAAGGCCCATACACCGCTTAAGCCCGTGAACCACAGAAACATGGCGCCAAGACCGAGAAAAACCGGTAACAACGGTGCGGATTCAACCGATGCTTCGGCGACAACCGTTTCCTTGATGCCATGCAGCGGCACCCAACGCAGCAAAAATAGCGAGGCAAGCGCTATCGCACCGAGGCAAATGACAATGCCATCATAGCCCCATGGCTGAGCAAGATAGGGAAAGCCCCAAAGACCTACCATGCCAAACCCGACTTGGCCAGCTAATGTGAAAGCAAATGCACGGTCGGAGTCTTCGGTATCACCGATCACTCCTATAGCAACGGCAAACACCACGCCCTCCCCCAACAATCCGATAAAAAAGCGAGTCAAAGCGAGGGGGAGGAACTGATCGAACAAGGCGCTCAGCAAGTTACCCGCAATCATGACGCACAGGCCTGCCATTGCCGCCGTGCGCCAACTGAGACGGCGAATCCAGAATACGGCAGTTACCGACGCAATCCCGATACCGCCAATTTCGGCGGTGGCCAGCATGCCCAACTGGCCAGGGGATAAGCCCAATTGATCACTAGCTACACCCAGGATCACCGGTTGGGCATTAAACACCATCACCGATGCGGCACTGAGCAGCACCGCCACGATGACGACCCAGGTACTATTGATATCGACGGTTTTAATATTTTTATTCATCACTGTCTTTATCACATGGCGCGTGTATTGATGAGTTCTCTCGCGTCATTGCGAGTTAGCATGCTCACACGCCCGGGTTCGCTGCTCCAGTCACCATCAAAGCATCGCCAGACACATAGCTGGCCATCGGACTGGCAAGATACACCATCGCGTCCGCCACCTCTTCCGGTTCTGCGCTACGCCCCAGCGCACAGCGCTCGGCGTCTTTCCAGGCTTCTTCCAGCGTGATGCCTGCCCATTCGGCGAACTGTTTTAGTCCTTCTTCCTGCATCTGGGTTTTGATTGATCCCGGGCAGACCGTATTGCAGCGAATATTATCCTTGCCGAATTCAGCGGCGATCACTTTGGTCAAACCCACCACGCCGAATTTGGTCGCGGTATAAGCTGCTGAGAAAGGCTCTGCCGCCACGCCGAGCATGGACGAATTATTGACAATCGCACCACCACCCTGTTTTTGCATATGCGGAATCACCGCCTGACAGAAATTCCAGGATCCTCTGATATGCACGTCAAAGCTGATGTCGAGTTGGGTGTCGGTCTGCTCCAGGAACGGCCCCGCTCCGATAGCAGTACCGGCATTGTTCACCAGCACGTCAATAGCACTAAAGGCCTCAACCGCCTTTTCAACGCAGGCATTGACCTGTTCCCGATTGCTAACATCGACGCCGATTGCAATTGCCTCTACGCCGAGTTCCCTTGCTTCACCCGCTACCTGTTCGATGGCTTCCTGCTCCGCGTCATTTCGAACCAGGTCAGTGACGACCACCTTCGCGCCATGTTGGGCAAAACGGTGGACCGCCGCTTGACCCATACCTTTTTGGCGCCCAGCGCCGGTGATGATCACGACTTTATCCTGTAATAGTTTCATTGCGGTCACTCCTTTCATCTGTCCGTTAGAGCTGCACCGAAGCGGGCAGCAACTTTTCTGCTATCAAGTCAAAATCGGGTTCATCACTGCCCAGTTGCATCAACTCGATGATATTGCCAAAAGGGTCGCGGCAATAGGTGGACCAGGCTTCGCCGGCTTGTACCGGTTCGTGGTGGACCACGCCACCTGCCGCCTTGAATCTGGCGAAGGCTTCGGTAATATCGGTCACTTGGAATGCCAGGTGCGCAACACCATAATCACAGGCGCGGCGCGCCATCGGATCCCCCTGAGGTTCGGGCGTCAGATACTTGAACAGCTCCAAAAAGCAATTGTTGCCTTTCATCAATACGCACTCTGTGGTTGTTCCTTTGACGTCCAGGACTTGCTCTGCCATCTCGCTGGCCGACTCATCCCAGCCATAGTCTCGAATGTACTCGAAGCCCAGGGCTTCGTGATAAAACTTCTGTGCTAACGCCAGGTCTGATACCACAAGCCCGGGATGATGGAACCCTACGATCATAAAATACTCCTACCTGGCTATTTACCGAAGGGATAAACCGCTGGTTCGAAAGGTTGTGGATCGGTAGCACCCAGTTGCCACAACTCCAGCAGGTTGCCGTAAAGATCACGCCCCATGGTCATCCAGCCATCGTCGACACACACCGGCGCCGCGGTGAACTGCACTTTGTCTTGCAGTCGCTCATACTCGGCCTGGCAGTCGTCAACCATAAAGCTGATGCTGGAAATGCCCAGTTTATTGTAAGGGCGCGTTGGATCCTGCGGCTCCGGGTACACGGGGTTTTTGAACTCCCACACTTCCAGGTAACTCCAACCGCTGCGCAGCTCCCAACCAATGGCTTCCACCTTGGGCAGCTGGCATAAACGCTCCGCATATTCCGTGGGTTCAATCGGACCGTATTGTACTTTTTCCAGCCCAAAAAGATCACAGTAGTAGTCCGTGCCCTCTTCCAGATTCGGGAAGACCAATGCGGCGTGGTGCAAACCGAAGACATCATTTTCTACGTCAGCATGCTTGCCGGCTTCCGGACCTTGTACCCCCGGGTGGGGGTAGATATCCGGTGCATGCGGCTGCGGATCCGCCTTACCTTGAGACCACAGTTCGATAATATTGCCAAAAGGATCACGGCCATAGTCAGCGTATGCCTCATTTCCTTCACCTTCCACAGAATGTCCTACTGGCTCGTCGTGCCAACGGATATCATTTTTAGTACGGTGATAAAAGCGCATGGCATCGCCGGTAAACAAACTAAAATGACGCCATCCGAGCTTATTCGGCGTGGTCCAGTAATACTGATGATCGGGATGGGGTGTATCGAATTCCAGCAGCTTTAAGTAACCCCAGCCGGCCTTGAGTAATACGCCCCGGGCAGCGGGTGCATTTAACTGCGTCAGTGCAGCCATGTCGGCAGTTGCTTCAATGGTCACGTCCTGCACCGAGACAAAGCCGAGCACCCGGGTATAGAAATTGACAGCTTGTAGTAAATTCGGGACCACAATCGTGGTGTGATGAATGCCAAGAATTGCCATCTGGATGCTCCTAGGAGTGTCATTAATTGAAAGGTGATTCTACGCTCGACAGGCCAGTGTTGCAGGACTTCTCATCCACCCGAACGGCCAACGCCTTACCATAGTGGGCCAGTGCTGAGCGTCCCGTCGATCTTAGGGATTTTAAGTCTAAAGGTAGGAAAACGTACGCTAAGGAAACTCAGCATTGCCCGCAGTAAAACGGCTCAAATCTGAGCTGGTACGTCGCATTCAGTATGTTGTTGATCTTGGATACATTCGCGCGATGAAAGTGTCAATTCACTATTGCTGTCAGCAACTACTGTATTC
>JBPCXM010000610.1:0-9997 GCA_051008535.1 Pseudomonadales bacterium
CGAATAAAGAGTGGAAGATTGCCGGCTGCGATTTTTCTGCTGGACACAAAACGACAATCAACGTGGAGGAAACATGAGTAATAATTTGAGCGGTAAGGTTGTTATTGTAACTGGCGGAACCCGAGGTATCGGAAGAGCAATTGCGGGACAGCTAGTTGACCGAGGGGCCGCTGTGGTTGTTGCCGGCACGAATCAGCAAAAATCTGATGCAGTGGCAGCTGAGCTTGGTGGCGATTCGATGGGGATACAGGTTGATGTTGCCGATCATGAAGCTTGTGCGGCGATGGTTGAAAAAACCGTTGAAAAGTATGGTCGCATCGACGTTTTAGTAAATAACGCGGGGATTACCGGTAAGGCTGCCCGGACCACCGAGCAAACACCAGAAACCTGGCAGCAGGTGATTGATGTTAACCTCAACGGTGTTTTCTATTGCACGTTGGCTGCAATCCCTCATATGCAAAAAGGGGGCGGTGGTGCCATCATAAATCTCTCTTCAGTCGATGGCCTTGCCGGAATGGCCACGCTGCCACATTACTCCGCATCCAAACATGCAGTGATTGGTTTTACTAAATCCGCTGCTTTGGAGTACGGCAAAGACAATATTCGGGTTGTTGCAGTTGCACCGGGGTTTATTGCAACTGAAATGACGGATGAACTTTTCACCGATTCTGCAGCAGCCATAGTGAGTTCCATGGCAGCACTTGGAAGACCTGCCAGACCAGCAGAGGTCGGTAACATGGTGTGTTGGCTAGCGTCTGATGAGGCCTCCTATGTAACGGGATGTTGCTTACAAGTAGACGGAGGTCTGTTAGCTGGTTTTGGCGAAATGGAATAAATGCGCTGAATGAGTGATACGTATAGCAGGTTGTTGAAAAACGCAGTTTTTCGACAGCCTGATACCGGTACACGGATGTGCCGACAAAATCGACGACGCAAGTCGTTGATTTTGGGAGCAAAGGAAAAATCGCATTTTATCCTTTGCGTGCTTTGAAAAAGTCAGGAAGTCTTTTTCAATAGCCTGTTCGCGATTACGCGCCTCGCCACGGAGAGCAAAAGCAAGGGGACTGCGGAGAGTAAGGTGGCGGATTTTCACGAACAACGAGCGGAATCACAAACTTAACGAAACACGATGACGATTAACCCTGATATTTATTAGGCGAAGGTATGTATCGTAAACAAGATCGCATGACGCGGTTCGTTATCAATACACAGTTTTAAAATGGATAGCAGTATTATGGCAAAGCAATTATTTACCGGTAAAATACCCCGATCCGGTCGGGGTTTGTGCCTAGCATCGCGCCACAAAAGGAGTGGTGAAATGACAACAGATGACTTGGTGCGTGAGCGGTTTTACAGACCAGAATTTCACTTTCAGGAGAGGGGAGAGCATTTAGAGCGCTATTCCTATATAAAAGGCTATAACTAGTACCCCTTCAATGTGGGTATTTTGACCCTGAATTCGCCACACAATCATGACGTGGCACGGCGCTAAGGTCAGGCTCTGCAAGGGGTGGAATACGTGCTAGCTTTTTCCGGTCGCTCGCATTTCACGCATCTACTTCCAGGTCTAGCGAATACGTTATTTGCTTCTTTCGTCCTGATCGGCAACCAGATCAGACAGCATGTAAGCCACCAACGCCTCACACTCTGCCGCTGTTGGCGCCCTGAAATCCTTTCCCGGCACTCGGTTTACAGTTTTCGCCATATGATTCCTAATGGCCTCAATCGAGAACGTGCAAAGGTTTCTGGCGCGGTCGCCTAGTAACCCCAACGCATCACAGTTTCCCTTTTTATCGCAAAGCGCCTGCAGCCCCACCAGTTTTGGTGACTGACGAAACTCGTCAATGTCGCCTGGAACAATTACATGGATAAGGCCATGGGCTCTCAATAATTGCTGATCTTCGTCAAGGCCGGGGAAAAATAATGGATGATTGTCCGGCAAAGTGGCGATGCGTTTTGCTGATATCCCGAAATTGTCCCCCGGTACATGGCAATCCCCACAAGATCTCCCATTGCCTGCGAACGGCTCGGGATCTCGGTCCCCCTTGCAAACGAACAGCCCTGTTTTAAGCGTGGCTTTGTCATCAACCTTGTCGAGGCACCCGGCAAAGAGCCGCTGCCCCTTCCGGGCATCGGAAGTGGCGCAGCCCACCACGAGTGCAGCAAATATCAGGAGAGATACAACCAGAATTCGGTGTTTCATCGGGTGCTCCTTTAGAGAAAAAGATCAGTAGCGCAATGTGCAAAGGGAGATTAAAAGCCGTTTTCGTTAATGTCAACGGTGATTACCACCGTGCTCTATAAACAACCGCTTGAAAAAGCGCTAAGCGGCCTTGCTCTCTAAGAAATTGCAGAAAATGTAAGATGTCGCTCGCATGATGCATGCGCAGCCGACGATATCCGCAGCTCCCTAGTTGCGACGGAACGCTTTTACGAGCCAGATGGCAGCCGGCGCGGTAATGCCTTGCTCCGTTTCAAATTGCGACAGCGCTTCGCGGATCGCGGCAGCAGCGCGTGATTTTTGTTCATCAGTCGCATCAACAAGCGTCGTGGCCGCTGGCCCCATCTTCATAAAGTACGCCACCGCGTCCTCCATTGATCCCAGTTCCATACCGGCATCGATCGTTTCGATGCTAATATCCGTCATCCCGGCGTCGCCTAGGATCGATACGACGCTGTCTTTCATCGCCATGGAAAAGGGGCCGGGTTGACCCGGCTGAGGCGGCGGCCCTTTTGCAGGAACAACTTCAAACACCGCCGTAGCGGGGACGCTCATCCACGGGTTCTCTTCCATCGACCGCCAGCACATAAATACCAGTTTGCCGTCTTTTTTAAGGGACTTGCCGAGATTAGTGAAGGCGGCCACAGGATCGGAAAAGAACATAACGCCAAACCGGGAAAATATCAGGTCGAAGACCTCTTCGCCCAAATCGGTACTGGCGGCGTCGCCCAGCACAAATCCCAAATTATCAATATCAGCGCCTCTTTCATTCGCGACGGCAAGAATTGCCGGCGAAATATCGATACCGGTAACACTGCCCTCTGCACCGGTTCTGAGGGCGGCTTCAATACTATTGGCGCCGCCGCCGCAGCCAATATCCAGTATGGTTTCTCCTTGCCTTATCCCGGCGCCGTCCAGAAGTATTTTGCTGAATGCCAGCAGGCTAGCCTCAGTTGCATCAATATACTCCGCCCATTTTTCACCGCCTTCCTCCATCCAGTAACCTTCGGCAAATGGTAGGGCTTTTTTACTCTCATGTTTGTTCATGTTAACTCCTGAAACGTCTGAATGTTTATTCGGTGCACTATATGGCTGTGCTCTTTAAGGTACACAATCCCTGTGGAAGCTCTAGAGCATATTCTTTGACAGCGCTCATCGTTCAAGCATCTCGATGAGTTGCGGCTACGCACGCCGCCTGGTCGTAAATACCTGACAGCAAGCTCAACACTTTCGCAACCTGGTCCATCTTGTCGTCACTTTCGGATATGGCCTGGGTGAGAGGGATCAGCAATTGCTGTCGATAGCGCGCATACAGGTCGGTCGCCTGGATGCCTTTTTCGGTAGCTCGGTAGGTCGCTCCCTTCTTATTACCTTGCAAACCTACTTTTTCAATTAGCCCAACCTTGGTTAGTTTGCGAATGCTGTATTGTAAGTTGGAAATATCGTCCCGGTTCTGCAGCCGGCCGACTTCCGAAATGCTTTTTGCTCTGTCGTGCATGCGAATGACATTGAGCACGGCGAAGTCCATACCGCTGCACAAAGGCTCATCATTATGGCAACAGGCCGCGAGGTCGTCCATCCAGCGACTAAAGGCCGCAAAGATGCGAAATATCGAGAATTCGATTTCTGTTAAGGCGATTTCGTGGTCGTTGGTCGATAGATGCCAATGCTTGTCCAGGCCATCGCCGTGAGTAACGTCCTTGCTCAAAAGCTGTTTTTTATCTTGCATTGTCGATACACCTTGCTTTAATATGCATTTTTATGCTTAAAATAACATTTAAAATCGATAATAAATGATACCAGATACAACGCGTGAGCGGTATGCTGCTCGGGTATCTGATCTGCCATTCTAGCAATAGAACAGGAGAGAGCGATGACATACCAGAGCCCCATGTTCAATAAAAACATCCTAAAATTAGGAATCTTTTCCGCCAACTGCTCCAGCGGTATGGCGGTGACCAAGGTGCCCGAGCGCTGGCAGAATAGCTGGGAGAACAATCTCAGGCTGGTGCGCATGTGCGATGACGCGGGGCTGGAATTTATGCTGCCCATCGCGCGCTGGATTGGCTATGGCGGCGACACTGACTTTCACGGCGGCGTGTTGGAGACAGTCACATGGGCGGGCGGTTTGCTGGCACATTCGAGCAATATCCAGGTGTTTGCCACGGTGCATACGGCATTCAATCATCCAATCGTCACGGCCAAACAACTGGCGACAATCGACCAGATCGGTGGCGGACGGGTTGGCCTGAACGTGGTTGCCGGCTGGAATAAGCCCGAATACGACGCATTCGGCGTCGAATTGCCTGCGGCGCACCCGGAACGCTACGCGCGGGCGCAGGAATGGTACGACTTTGTGCAAAAACTGTGGACTGAGGAAAAGGCTTTCGACTGGAACGGTGATTACTTCAACGGTAAAGGCGTATACGGCAACCCCCGACCGGTACAGCAACACGTACCCATTTTAAATGCGGCGGCGTCGGTAGAAGGACGGCAGTTCGCCATGCGCAATGCCGACTTTTTGTTTACCCCAGTGTTCGATTTCGAGCAGGCCGCAGCCACGGTGGCAGATGTGCGTGACAAAGCCGCAGCGGTCAACCGCAACGTTGGCATATTCACTTTTTGTACGGTCGTGTGTCGGCCTACCCAGCAAGAAGCGGAAGACTACCTCGATTATTACGCAAACCAAAACGCCGATTGGGAGGCAGTCGATTACCTGATGAAGTTACAGGGCATGCATGCACAATCGTTTACACCCGAAGCGCTGGCTAGCTTCCGCGACCGCTTTGCGGCCGGCCACGGGGGCTATCCATTGGTGGGCACGCCCGATCATATTGCCGATGAGTTGGAAAAATTAAGCGCTACCGGGGTGGCAGGCACGACGCTGGCATTTGTCGATTATGCCGAAGAGTTTCCGTACTTTCGTGACGAAGTGATACCGCGGCTGGAACGAAAAGGCTTGCGAAAACCAGTTTAGCTGATTTCGTGCAGCCCAAAACCCTGCTCGCTGAGCCACACAGCATTTTCCTGCATGGTTTTCTCGTTGCTAACGACGGCCGCGCTGGCATCTGGATTTAACAAATACTGCTCGCCTACACGCTGCAGGTCCGTGAGCGATACGTCTAAAACGCGTTGCCGAAACGCTTGCATCTGCGCGTGGCTGCGACCAAACAAACCATTGTGAAACTGTTGCTTGGCTTCGCCGGCGGGCGAGCCGGGCTTGTCGAGGCTGCTAACCACACCGAGTATTGACTCTTCCAACTCCTGTGGCTCGTGCTTACTATCAAGTAACCACCTTACCGAAGCGTCGAAGTCGGCCAGTGTTTCTTGCAGCCGTGGGTCGCGATACGAATAGAAACGGAAGCAGGCATTGGCCGAATCATGGCTGGCGCCGCCACCGTAGGCGCCACCTTGTTCACGAATCGCGCGATGTAAATAGCCGTTGCGTAAAAACCCGCCCAACACGGTAAGCGGCGCTGCATCGGCGTGCTCCACACACACCGTAGGAAACGCCTTGGCGCAAAAGTTTACTTGGGTTTCTGTTTGCCATGCTTGCCGGCTGGTACTGCGTATTTTTGGCAATGCGATGCGCTGGTCCTGATTACCGCCCTGGAAAAAATTCTGTGCGGTTTGTTCAATAGCTTGTTGCTGTGCGGGTTCTGCTACCGTTAGCAACTGACGCGACTGTTGCAGCACTTTCTGGTGTAGCGTGCTGAGCTGTGCGGCTATGTCTTCCATTTTTGCTGCATTGCTGATGTTTTTAATCCACTTTACACCCGGCAGGCCCGAGTTGCGATGCGCTAATGCTGCACATGGGCTCATGCCGCTGCTGGCTGCCAACATTGCCAGGCCATGGCCGTTGCCAGTAATGCTTTGTGCGCGACGGGCGCTGATTTGCGCGATCAGTTCGCTCATGCGATCTGTCTCGTCGAAGCGCAGATCGTTGAATGTCGCATGCATTAACTCTGTCATTGCCGCCAGATTGCGCGTTAATGCCTTACTGGAAAGGGTCAGAAACGCGTCAACTTTTTGCTCGTCGTTTATGGCGCCGCGAACTGTGCTGTATGCATGGATGCTGCCGCACACACCGGCCTGCCAGGCTTGGGTTGCAAGGTAGTCTTTATCGCCCACACCCAACTCGCTGAGCATCGTTGTATATAGGGGCAGCAACTCTAGCTGTGTATCGTCTAGAGCCGGCAACGGCAGAATCAATTGTTGGTACACCAGGCCGTTGGTGCCCTGCGGGAAGAAAGTTAGTGGCACGGAGCCTGCCGTTGCGGTGCTGCTGGGGTGCTCCGGGGTGTCGCCGGGCACATCCGCCAGCGTGACCTTGGGTAAAACGCTGGCGTCGTCCTGTTGCCGCTGGCGTTGTTCAAGCGCGCTGGCGAGTTCAACCGCGCGCTTTTGTTCTTGCTCGTCCATGGCGGCCTTTATTACCGCCAGTCTTTGTGTTTCATGTTTTTCGCGCACCGCATTCAGGTTAGGGTCTGGTCGCATGGTTAGCGTGACCCGATGGCGGTTATCGAGTAGCAACTTTTTAATTAACTGCTTGATATAGTCGGGATCGCCTATTTTTTCGTGCAAGTATTCCAGTACCGGGTCAATATCCAGCACGGTGACCGGGTCGCCGCGATGGGTGGCCGGTCCGAGCGCCGCTAAAATTAGCTGTAGACCATAGGGGTAGCCATCGCCGCCAATCTCTCGCTGTTGTAACTCGAGTTGGTGTAGCACTGCTTCCAACTGTGACTTATCGACGCCATCGGTATACAAGTCGGTCAGCGTTTTCGTGATCAGCGCTTCGAAATCGTCCACTCGATCGGCTTCACTGCCTTCTATGCCGCACATAAAACTCATTTCACGGTTGGAGTCTTCCAATCCGCAGAGGGGGCTGGGCGCGCTGCCAAGCTTGGTGGTTTCTAACACGTGTAACAAGGGAGAAGATGAGTTGTCGAGTAGTACATTAGCTAGAAGCCGTGCTTCCAACGCGTCCTTCAGATCATTACTTTTGCCCAGCAGCCAGCCCATGACGATATGTGTTTTGGTTTCGGTCTCGTCGTTGTCGATAGCGTAATTTTCGGTGACACGCAGCGGCGCGTAGTAGCGCTTTTCATCGGCAACGGCAATTTGCTCGTCGAGCTTGTCAAATTTTTGCAGGGCAAGTTCTTCGAATTTCGTTTGCTGTTCCACCGCGCTGATATCACCAAAGGTCATAAAGATAGCGTTACTGGGATGGTAATGCGTTTTATAGAAGTGCAACAATTGCTGGTAACTTAAGTCGGGGATGCAATCGGGTTCGCCGCCACTGTTAAAATGATAAGTGGTGGTAGGGAACAAGTATTTGCTCATCGTTTGCCATAAGATACTGTTGATAGAACTCATCGCCCCCTTCATTTCATTGAACACAACGCCTTTGAAAACCAGGTCGCTGTTGGGATTGTTGGGTTCAACGAATTCCACTCTATGGCCTTCCTGGGCAAAATCCAGTGGGTCCAGCCGTGAAAAAAACACCGCGTCGAGATAGACACTGAGTAGGTTGTCGAAATCCTTGCGATTCTGGCTTGCGAACGGGTAGGCAGTCCAATCGCTGCTGGTGAAGGCGTTCATAAAGGTATTCAGCGAACGCCGTGTCATCATAAAAAATGGATCGCGTACCGGGTAGCTTTTGCTACCGCAAAGTGCGGTGTGTTCGAGAATATGCGCCACGCCGCTAGAGTCGTGCGGTACAGTGCGCAGCGCTACCAGAAACACGTTTTCGTTTTTATCCGCCGCTAAGTGAAAGTGTTTGGCGCCGGTTTTTTTATGCTCATACTGTTCCAGGGTTAGATTGAGTGCTGGTATGGCTTGACTGTGCAACTGAGTGAAAGCGGGATGGGAGTTCATAATATGACCGGTAGCAGAATTCGAATAGCGGGCGTGATATTTTATGGCGCTGGGCCACGATTACAAGCGCTTGCAGCGCATTACTGAAGCTTTGGCAAAGCAGGCAGCACGCGAATTTCATAAAGTGTGCGCCAGTACTTACCGGTAACCAACAATGTTTGCGTGTCGTTGCGCCAGGCTATGCCGTTTAACACGTCGGCGCGTCGGCCTTGTTCTTTTCTGAGCGCGGACAAATCCAGTTTGGCGACAACCGCGCCACTGCTAGGATCGATTACGACTATCCAGTCGGACTGCCAGACATTTGCAAGTACCAGACCTTCAACCCATTCCAGCTCGTTTAAGTTTTTGCTCGGTATGCTATTTTCATGCACATGCAAGATGGATTCCAGGCTGAAATCCTGCGCCGAGCGAAACTGCAGGCTGGAGCTGCCATCGCTGACGATAAGTTGCTCGCCGTTATGCGTAAGTCCCCAGCCCTCTCCGCGATAAGGCAGCGTGCTTAGTTTTTTTAAGGTGGCGGCGTCATACACAAACAGCGTTTGCGCTTTCCAGGTTAGCTGCAGCAGACGACCATTAAACAGGGTAATACCTTCGCCAAAGTAACGCGCCGGCAAATGCTGGCTGGCGAGCACGACGCCATCCTTTAAGCGAATCTTGGCGACCGACGAGCGCCCGTGCTGCCCAGTACCTTCCCACAGAAAGCCCTGGTAAAACATCAGGCCTTGGGTGAAAGCGCCGCTGCGGTGCGGGTAAGTATTAACAACTTCGTAGTCGAGCTCGCGCACTGCCGGCGAATCAGAAGTCGCGCTCGCAGCGGCCTGCCACATACAGGTGAGCGCAACTCCTATAACCGCCTTAACGACCATGGATGATATTGCGCACAATAAAACGCCCTGGCAATAGTGCGCGTGAGATGTAGGCTGGCAGCGGGGCAGTCTCACCGCTGATCTGACTGACCAGCAATTCAGCGCACAATGGTGCAAAACAATAGGCGCGCGAGCCGAAGGCGCTATTGACATACAAACCCGGCGCATGCTCTGAAACACGCGCGACAGTCGCTTTAGCGTCCTTCCCCAGTGGGGCGTAATCGCGCTCGAAAGCGGCCTGGTGTGGAACCGGGCCGACCACCGGCAGATAGTCGGGTGCAACGCAACGAAAGCCCACGCGACCTTGCAATGCCGCGGGCGAAGAGGTGGTCACACCGGGGAGTAGGGCGCCTAGCTGCTGCATATTGTGGCGGTGATCCTGTTCGCTGAGTTCCATGTTTGTCGCTGCCAGATTATAGCTTGCGCCGACGGTGTGCACGCCGTTGTGTGCAGGTGTAATAAACGACCGCTCGCAAACAACGCTGCGTAGCTTGGTACTCACCGTCGTCGCATGCAGGTAGCTTACCTGACCGCGAATTGCCTTTAGCGGTAAAAATGCAGTGCTAGGCAGCGCATTACTATGATGTCCCATGGCGATGATCACACTGTCCGTTTCTGTAACCACCTGGTCACCGGCATGATCAAAGTGCCAGCGCCCCGCTTTCTGTTGTAGACCACGCACGCTGGTATTCAAACACACGCGAATATTCGGGTGATCCACCAGGCGTGAGCAAAGCGATCGCGGCTGTAGCCAGCCGGCTTGTGGATAGTACACCGCGCTTTTCGCTATTTCGACACCGGCAATAGCGGAGGCCTCGTTCTGGTCGCAATAGCGCATCAGCTTGTTGTCATTACACTGTTTCAGCAAAGACGCGTAAGCGTTTTCCTGGTCCGCGGTAGCCAAAAGTTGCAGCAACCCACTTTGTTGGCCGCATTGGGCAAAATACTCACGATAATAGCGTAAGGCGTACAGGTAAGCAGCCAATGCGAAATCGTTCAGTGGCGATGCATGCGGCGACAGGCGCGCATA
>JBPCXM010000611.1:0-3877 GCA_051008535.1 Pseudomonadales bacterium
TCAAACAAAAGGTCTTTTCGGGTCTGGAAGAACGCTGTGGTGAAGACGTCATTCTGGCCACCAATACCTCCTCTATATCCGTGACCGCGATCAGTGCCGGCCTCAAGCGACCCCAGAATCTGGTGGGGATGCACTTCTTTAATCCTGCACCGGTCATGAAACTGGTAGAGGTCATCAGCGGAGTTGCCACAAATCCGCAGATTGCAGAATGCGTTTACGAAACCTCCTTGGCCTGGGGCAAGAACCCCGTGCATGCCAAATCAACACCCGGCTTTATCGTCAACCGCGTCGCGCGGCCCTTTTATACCGAAGCCATGCGTGTGTTTCAGGAGGGCGGTGCGAATATCCCCACCATCGATGCGATTATCAGGGAGTGTGGTGGATTTCGGATGGGTCCCTTTGAACTGATGGACCTGATCGGCAACGACGTCAACTATGCGGTATCCCAGTCGGTGTTTAACGCCTACTACCAGGACCCGCGCTTCAAGCCGTCGGTCGTGCAGCTGGAACAGGTGAACGCGGGTTATCTAGGCCGCAAGAGCGGGCGTGGTTACTATGATTACAGCGAACAAGCCGTTCCCGCAGCGCCCCAGAGTGCAGATTCTGAATTCCGCCCCAGCCATATCACGGTATATGGTAATTTAGGTATTGGCGAACCCTTGCGCAATCAGCTTGCAAATGCCGGTATCGAGATCGAAACCAGGCCGGCGGCCAATGGCGGTTACATCGAAATCGAAGATGTTGTCGTTCTTTTGACGGACGGACGCACGGCTACCCAGGTCAGTGCTCAGGAGGGCAACACCAATGTGGTCCTGTTTGACCTGGCCCTGGATTATGACACGAGTGAACGCATTGCGCTGTGCGCCGCCGATCAGGCCGACGCTGCCGCACTGGACAAAGCGAGTGGATTGTTCAAGGCCATCGGTAAAGAGGTGTCGGTGCTTGATGATATTCCCGGCATGATTGTTATGCGCACCGTATGCGCCCTCGCGAATGAAGGAGCGGATGCGGTGAACCAGCAAGTATGTAATGCTCAAGCGGTGGATGCCGCCATGCGCGACGGGGTGAACTACCCCAAGGGGCCTCTGGCTTGGGCTGATCAAATTGGCCTTGGCTATGTAGAGCAGGTATTAAAGAACCTGTTGGCTATCTATGGTGAAGACCGTTACCGCGTCTCGCCGTTATTGCAGCGTAAAGTCTATGCGGGGGGTAAGTTCATTGACTAGGCTCGATCCACAACAGCTTGCCGAAGCGGCGTCCGCTGCGATGTATGAGCGTGATCCCGCCTCGCAAGGCATGGGAATACAACTCGAAAAGGTTGCCCCCGGTTATGCGGAAATGAAAATGCAAATAAGAGAGGAGATGGTTAATGGCCACGAAATCTGTCACGGAGGCTATATATTTTCTCTGGCGGATTCGACCTTTGCCTTCGCCTGCAATTCCTATAACTTTAACACGGTAGCCTCTGGCGCCAGGATTGAATACCTCCGGCCTGCCAAATTGGGGGATGAGTTGACCGCAACAGGCAGGGAGGCGGTTCAGAGCGGTCGCAGTGGCGTTTACGACGTTGAAGTACATAATCAGAGCGGTGATATTATTGCATTGTTTCGCGGCAATTCCACACGGATTAAGGGATATTTGATACCCGACGCAGCCGAATAGATCTGTGGGGGTAAGATAAATAACAACGATGGCCCGACTTAGACAAGTAGACAAACTCATCAAGGGCTTTTCTCAACAGCGGCCTATCCGTTCGGGGTCGCTCATTGTGACCCTGTTCGGTGACACCGTCGCCAAACACGGCGGTTCGGTTTGGTTGGGGAGTGTCATCAAGGCTCTGGAGCCTTTCGGTCTCAATCACCGTCTGGTGAGAACGGCCGTATTTCGTCTGGTACAGGACAATTGGCTGGTGTCCGAGCAGATCGGCCGACGCAGTTATTACCGTTTCACTGATTTTGGCCGCTCTCGCTACCAGAAATCAGCACGCAGAATCTATTCCTGCAAGCGCAGTGAGTGGAGCGGATACTGGACACTAGTATTTTATGGCGGCGTTAAAGAAGAAAAGCGCGCCGAACTGCAGAAAGAGTTGAATTGGATGGGCTACGGTCAAGTGGTCAACAATGGCATGGCACGTCCAGACGTACAACAGAAACCTCTGGAAGAAACCTTGCAGGAGTTGGGTGTTGTCGATCAGGTTGTTGTGATGCGCGCAAATACGCTGGGCTTTTCTTCGCAACGAGTGCTGAAGAATCTAGTCCACTCGACTTGGGAACTGGATGCGCTAGGTGTGCGATACCAGGAATTCTTGGACAAGTACCGACCTGTATTTGCGGCTCTCCGGACTGCCAAAACCCTGGATCCAGAGCAATGTTTCCAGCTGCGGACACTGGTAATCCACGAATACCGCCGCATATTTCTCACCGATGCAGACCTGCCCGAAGAATTGATCCGCGAAGACTGGCCCGGTAACGCTGCGCGAACCCTGATTGCAAACATTTACAAGGTGATTCATGAGAAATCGGCCCGCTATGTGGTGCAAAACTTTGAATCGGCCGATGGGCCTTTGCCGGTTGCTACTGAATCTTACTACAACCGGTTCGGTGGTTTGCGCGATATCTGACGAGGTCGCCTCGTAAACTCTTCGCGAGGCTCCCTGAATCGGCACACCGTATCAACCTGGTGCAGACTTAACAAAAACCAAAGAGGAAGTTCATGGCAACCGGAGTACCTATCGACCGGGCGGAAACCGATTTTATCAATGAGGTCATTGATAAAGGCAAGGTATCGAGCATTCAAATTCTTGTTGTCTGTATTTCGCTGATTCTTAATATGCTGGATGGTTTTGACGTGACGGCAATGGCATTTACCGCACACAATATTGGCGAGGAACTGATGATTCCTCCTGACCAACTTGGCATTGTATTCAGTGTCGCGCTGGCTGGAATGATGATAGGCGCCATGTTTGTAGCCCCTTTATCCGATACAATCGGCCGGCGCAAAATGATTCTTACCTGTGTCACTGTCATTGGCGCCAGCATGTATATTACAGGCTATGCCACCTCTTTATGGCAGCTGGTTATTCTGCGCCTGATCACAGGTTTGGGTGTAGGTGGTATGCTGGCCAGTCTGGCCGCCATCACCTCCGAATATACGCCGGAAAAATACCGCAGCCTTGCTGTAGTTTCTATCACGGCCGGCTACCCCTTGGGCGCGACGGCAGGCGGCTTTATCGCAGCGCCTCTCATTCCAATCTATGGTTGGGAAAGCGTCTTTTTTGCGGGCGGAGCAGCTACCCTAGCTATGGTTGTTGCAGTTTACTATTTGGTGCCAGAATCCGTGCAGTTTCTGATTACCAAGCGCCCAGCAAATGCACTAGAAAAACTCAACGCGGTATTGGCGAAAATGGGCAAACCACAACTGGCCGCACTGCCGCAAATTGATATTGAAGCCCATGCGGATAAAGCCAATGTCTTCAGCTTATTATCGGAACGTCGCCGCAGTAAAACCCTGATGCTCTGGTCCACTTTTTTCTTTTGTTTTATCAGCCTCTACTTCCTAATGAGCTGGATACCGAAACTGGTAGTCAACGCCGGCCTTTCAGAAGCCGTTGGCATCTATGCTTCAATCGCCTTCAACGGTGGCGCCGTCATCGGTATCGTGACCCTAGGCTGGATCGCGAGCCGCATAGGCCTTTCAACTATCATCGGTTGTTTTCTATCCGCGGCTGCCATTGGCATGATTATTTTCGCAATGGCGACCGGTATTGACCATCTACTGGTATATCTGGCTATTATTGGCTTTTTACTACAGGGTGGATTCACCGGCCTTTACGCCGTTGCCGCCAAAATCTACCCGACGGAACTGCGTACTACCGGGG
>JBPCXM010000612.1:0-3500 GCA_051008535.1 Pseudomonadales bacterium
GTATATAGCACCCCAGAAAGTCAGTCGTGTTAATACGCGATCGATGTATTCAGCGGTTTGCGCGCCTGGGCGGATGCCTGGCACAAAGGCGCCGGATTTCTTCAAATTGTCGGCAGTGTCCTTCGAGTTGAACACCAACGCGGTATAGAAGAAACAGAAAAATATGATCATCGCCGCATACAGAAGGACGTAGACAGGTTGACCTGGCCCAAGATTTGCACCGATTGTCAGTAAAATTGACTGCGCTGTATTCGGATCAGCGGACTGGCCGAAAAACTGCGCAATCGTCGCCGGAAACATCAGGATGCTCGAGGCGAAAATGGGTGGAATGACACCAGACATGTTGATTTTGAACGGCAAATGCGTGCTCTGCGCCGCGTACATCTTGCGGCCCTGCTGGCGCCGCGCGTAGTTAACCGTAATACGTCGCTGGGCCCGTTCCATGTAAACCACAAATACCGTCGCTGCCATGCCAACCAGCAATAATACGATTGCTGTTGCTGATGACATCTCGCCGTTTCGAACGAGTTCGGCCGTTCCAGCAACCGCCGCGGGCAGGCCCGCCACGATACCCGCCAAAATAATCATCGAGATACCGTTACCGATGCCGCGCTCGGTGATCTGCTCGCCAAGCCACATCAGGAACATCGTGCCAGTGACCAACGTAATACATGCGGTAATCAGGAATGCAGATCCTGGATTGACTACAACACCCGGCTGGCTTTGCAGCCACGAAGCGGCCGCGATTGACTGGAACAACGACAGCATCACCGTGCCGTAACGTGTGTACTGGGTGATTTTGCGACGGCCCGACTCGCCTTCTTTACGTATCACCTGCAATGACGGCACAATCATGCTGGCCATCTGCATAATGATCGATGCGGAAATGTAGGGCATGATGCCGAGCGCGAAAATACCAAAGCGCGACAGAGCGCCGCCAGAAAACAGATTGAAAAGCGCCAGCATATTGCCAGCCTGCTGATCAAAAAATGACGCAAGCGCGGCCGGATCTACACCCGGAACCGGGATAAACGTGCCCGCACGAAAAACGATCAATGCCCCAACTAGGAACAAGATACGTTTTTTCAGCTCGGCAAGTTTGTTGCCCGCTTTGGCGGCGTCCGCCGGATTCATTTTTTGACCCCTCGCCACTTCTACGCTTCTCTTAACTCTGTCTCTACGTTCAAAATTGTCGCTATCGTCTAATTGTCAAAATTTCGCTTCGTCAGTCGCGGTCAAGGTGTCTAGCGTCGATCGCCCGACCACCAGCGCGTCAAACGCGCATCCGCAAGTCTCGAATCTCAACCTACTCGATGCTCCCACCGGCAGCCTCAATCGCTGCCCGCGCACCTTTGGTTACCGCCAGGCCACGAATTTTTACGGCCTTCTTGATCTCGCCTGACAAAATCACCTTCACTTTCGACACGTTGGCCGGAACAAGGTGCGCTTTCTTCAGGACAGCCATATCGATGACGTCATCTTGCGGGATTTCAAGCTCATGAAGTCGCAATTCCGCACGATCTTTCGCCATGCGCGAAGTAAAGCCAACCTTCGGCAAGCGACGCTGTAGCGGCATCTGACCACCTTCGAAGCCAACCTTGTGGTAGCCACCTGAGCGGGCGTGCTGGCCTTTCTGACCGCGGCCGCAAGTCTTGCCCTGGCCCGCGGAATGTCCGCGGCCGAACCGCTTGCCAGTTTTCTTCGCGCCTTTACTAGGCGACAGTTCATTGAGACGCATCTCAAACTTCCTCTACTGAAAGGAGGTACGAAACCTTATTAATCATGCCGCGATTCTCCGGCGTATCGAGTACCGTGACCGTTTGACGAATCTTCCTTAAGCCCAGGCCGGTAACACAGGCACGGTGGCTTTTGAGTCGACCGGATCGGCTCTTCAGGAGCGTCACTTTCAATTGTTTTGGCGTCGCCATCGTCTAGATCTCTTTAATGCTACCCGGCCAGAATCAGGCCAGAATTTCCTTAATTTTCTTGCCACGCTTGGCCGCGATTTGCCGTGGCGAATGAATGTTTTTCAACGCGCCAATCGTTGCGCGAACGACATTAATCGGATTGCGTGAACCATAGCTTTTGGCCAGCACGTTTCTGACACCAGCGCATTCGAAGACCGCACGCATTGCCCCACCGGCGATTACGCCTGTACCTTCCGAAGCCGGCTGCATGTAGACATAGGTCGCTCCATGGCGACCCTTTTTGGCGTACTGAAGCGTCTCATTGGTCAGGTTGACCTTGATCAGATTCTTACGCGCAGACTGCATTGCTTTTTGAATCGCTATTGGCACCTCGCGCGCCTTTCCGTAACCGAAACCCACGCGTCCGTTGCCATCACCGACCACCGTTAACGCCGTAAAGCCAAACTGACGTCCACCCTTAACCACCTTGGCAACGCGATTTACGGCGACCAGTTTCTCGATAAGGTCGTCTGACTGCTGTTGTTGATCAATTCTTGCCATTATTTGTTCCTGGCCTGCGCACGGCGCCGGCCTAAGTTAAAACTTCAATCCTGCTTCGCGAGCGGCTTCTGCAAGTGCCTTAACGCGGCCGTGATAACGAAATCCGGAACGATCGAATGCCACGGTATCAATTCCGGCGCTTTTTGCTTTTTCGGCGATTCGCGCGCCAACTATCGACGCAGCTTCAACATTGCCGGTGCTCTTGGAGTTCTTACGCACGTCCTGCTCCAGCGACGAAGCTGATGCCAGCACCTTGCCACCACCGGGGGCGAGGATTTGTGCGTATATGTGTCGCGGCGTACGGTGTACGCTGAGCCTGTTTACAGCAAGCTCATTAATCTTTGCACGCGATTTCCTTGAGCGACGTAATCGATTTTGTTTCTTATCCAGTTTCATAACGTAACCTGTTACTTCTTCTTCGCCTCTTTAATCACTACGCGCTCATCGACATAGCGAACACCTTTACCCTTGTAAGGCTCCGGTGGGCGGTAACTACGAATTTCCGCAGCGACCTGGCCTACTTTCTGCTTGTCAGATCCCTTCACCACGACCTCGGTTTGGCTTGGCGTTTCCACGGACACACCGTCCGGCACCTGATAGACCACGGGATGTGAAAAACCCAGGGTTAAGTTGAGTTTGCTGCCCTGCGCTTGTGCGCGATAGCCAACGCCACGGAGCTCAAGCTTTTTCTCAAAACCTTCGGTCACACCCTGAATCATGTTGGCAATCAGTGCGCGAGTCGTACCCGAGATGGCGGTCGCGAAACGTGAACCTGATCGTGGCTTAACCGTTAGGTTGCTATCTTCCTGCGCCAGCTCAACTTCAGAATTCAACTCCATAGACAATTTACCCTTGCTGCCTTTGACAGAAATGGTATTGCCGGATTGGTTGAACTCAACGCCTTGCGGCAATTCAACGGGTGCCTTTGCAATTCTGGACATATTCTTGTCTCAATCTCTAAGGTATTCCAACGTCTCTACGAGACGATGCAGATAACCTCACCACCAACGCCCTGCTTGCGCGCCTCACGAT
>JBPCXM010000613.1:0-3000 GCA_051008535.1 Pseudomonadales bacterium
AGAGCTTGCCGCCAAAGCAGCCGTTGCGGTGGGGGCCGACAAGTTAATCTTGTTTGCCCAGCAAGCGGAAATGTTAGTACGGCAGGAGCAGTTGGTTCGTGAACTTGACCTCGGTGCCGCCAAGCAGGTTTTGCAAGAGAACAGTTCCGACAGAGGCGTACAAAACGTGCTCGCACAAGCGGTATACGCCTGCGAACATAAGGTTGCACGCAGCCATGTGATTAGTTGCGAGGAAAATGGCGCGCTAGTGCAGGAGTTGTTCAGCCGCGCCGGTAGCGGCACACTGGTCAGCCAACAGTCGTTCGAAACGACCAGGCAAGCCAGCATCGATGATATCAACGGTATTATTGAGCTGATTGAACCTCTGGAGGCCGACGGTACGCTGGTAAAACGTTCGCGCGAAAAGCTCGAAGACGAGATCGATCGCTTCACCGTCGTAGAGCGAGAAGATGCGATCATTGCGTGTGCAGCACTGTACCCCTACCCTGACATGAAAGCAGGTGAAATCGCCTGCGTTGTAACGCACGCCGACTATCGTGGTGAGCAGCGAGGTGAAAAACTGCTGGCGCATTTGTGTACACTAGCTAGGCAGCGACAGCTCACCACCTTGTTTGTACTCACTACCAAGGCAGCTCATTGGTTTCAGGAACATGGATTCGAGCCGAATGGAATAGATGCGCTGCCGCCCAAGCGTCAATCTCTTTACAATCTGCAGCGTAGTTCCAAAGTATTCGTCAAGCAGGTATAGATGAGGCACACCTGAACTTGCTGGCTCTTAGCAGGCTACTCGCTTTTTGGTATGCTTGCTAATCAGCCACCAGTTTAGAGTGCTTTACGATGCCTGACTATCGCTCCAAAACGTCCACCCATGGTCGCAATATGGCCGGTGCGCGCGCACTGTGGCGTGCCACGGGCATGCAAGACGCCGATTTCAAGAAACCTATTATCGCCGTCTCGAATTCATTCACCCAGTTTGTACCGGGCCATGTGCACTTGAAGGACATGGGCCAACTGGTAGCGAGAGAAATCGAAAGCGCTGGCGGCGTAGCCAAAGAGTTCAATACCATTGCAGTTGACGACGGTATTGCGATGGGACACGACGGTATGCTGTATAGCCTGCCATCGCGCGATATTATCGCCGATTCGGTGGAATATATGGTCAACGCCCATTGTGCCGATGCACTGGTGTGCATATCCAACTGCGACAAAATCACACCGGGAATGTTAATGGCCACGTTGCGGCTAAATATACCGACTGTTTTTGTGTCTGGCGGGCCGATGGAAGCTGGCAAAACCAAGTTGTCGGAAAACAAACTAGACCTTGTCGATGCGATGGTGATCGCGGCTGACCCCAACACTTCGGATGCGACCGCAGACGAATACGAACGCTCAGCCTGCCCCACCTGCGGTTCTTGCTCCGGCATGTTTACCGCCAATTCCATGAATTGCTTGACCGAAGCGTTGGGATTGTCTTTGCCGGGTAATGGCAGCATGCTGGCAACGCATGCCGACCGCGAACAGTTATTTCTCCGCGCTGGGCGAACGATTGTCGACCTTTGCCAACGCTACTACCAGGAAAATGATGCCGGTGTGTTGCCGCGTAACATTGCCAATTTCGCCGCCTTTGAAAACTCTATGATGCTGGACATCGCGATGGGCGGCTCAACCAATACCATCTTGCATCTGCTCGCCGCGGCACAAGAAGGCGAAGTCAACTTTACCATGCAGGATATCGATAGGTTGTCGCGCAAAATCCCGCAACTGTGCAAGGTAGCGCCAAGCACACCCGAATACCATATGGAAGACGTACACCGAGCAGGCGGTGTAATGGCAATTTTGGCGGAGTTGCAGCGCGCCGAACTGCTGCATTCAGAATGCCGTACCGTGCACAGCGACACCATGGCTTCTGCCTTGCAACATTGGGATATTGTTAGTACTGCAGAAGAGTCAGTCAAGTTATTTTATACGGCTGGCCCCGCAGGCATTCCAACCCAGCAGGCGTTTTCGCAAGAAACACGCTGGTCTAGTCTCGATTTGGACCGGGAAAAAGGCTGCATTCGCAGTTTGGACAACGCATACAGTCAGGAAGGCGGCCTTGCGGTGCTATACGGCAATATCGCCCCCGACGGCTGCGTGGTAAAAACGTCCGGAGTCGATGAAGACAACTGGATATTTGAAGGTCCAGCACATATCTGCGAAAGCCAGGATGCCGCTGTCGAAGATATTCTCAATGACCGGGTGCGAGCAGGTGACGTGGTCGTTGTGCGCTACGAGGGGCCGTGCGGCGGGCCGGGCATGCAAGAAATGCTCTACCCTACCAGCTATTTAAAATCCAAAGGACTTGGTAAACAATGCGCCCTGCTAACCGATGGCCGGTTTTCAGGCGGCACTTCCGGCCTGTCTATCGGCCATGTTTCACCCGAAGCTGCGGCCGGCGGTGCGATTGCTTTGGTGGAGCAAGGCGATACCATCCGCATCGATATTCCAAAACGCAGCATCGATATCGTGCTAAGCGATGCGGAACTGGAACAACGCCGAGACGCAATGGAAACGAAAGGCCCGGCGGCCTGGCAACCGATGGAGCCAAGACCGCGCAAGGTATCGACGGCGCTTAAAGCCTACGCCAAGTTGACCACCAGCGCCGATAAAGGTGCAGTTCGCAATGTAGCTCTGCTTGACAAATCGGCAGGATAGCTGATTTATAGGCTACTTCCATGTAGCCTTCCTGCTAACGCAGGCCAGCTAAAGCTGTTCCAGTTTGCTCCAGGCAAACTGGTGCACAGCCATAGGCCGCCCGTTTGGGCGAGCCACATGGATGTGGCGAGTGATTGACTAGGGGGACGTCGCTGACATCGCCGCTCACTGTAGATAAAAAAAGGCGCCACTCGGCGCCTTTTCTCTTTTAGTTATAAAGTAAAGCTAAGCCCGCTCTTCTTTAAACTTGGCCAGTTTGGCTTTAACCCGCTTTAAATCTTCCAGATCCTTAGCGAGCTGCTCGCG
>JBPCXM010000614.1:0-18159 GCA_051008535.1 Pseudomonadales bacterium
TTCTATCCATGAGTGGCTCATGCAAGCGCGCCACATAGTCGTACAATGCCTGTGCTTTTAGTATTTTGGCCGGGTTGTGATAAATCACATGGTCGTTGATATCGACGTCTTCAACTTCGCGCCAACTGGGCCCACGCAAGGATTTGAAATCGATGACGTGATTGAATGGTGGCGTAATGTGGTCGTGCGACTGCAGCTCTGCGTGAAATCTCGTCACCCAATCGGCCTTGCTGCCCTTGGGTTTCTTGAAGACTGAAAGCCCCGCGACATGTTTAGGGCTGGCGGCCGACTCGGTGATGAAAAAGGCCAAATCTATAAACGATAAACGGCTCATGCGAAACACTCTCCTTCATTATTATTCAGGCAGGCTATTCACCTAATCCGCGACTGTATACTAAATAAAAAACCTAGGTATTTAACTTCAGCCTGCGCAACAACCATGGAGTGGTCGGTGCTTGCAAAAACAAAGTAAACAACACTACGCCAAAGGCAACTGATTGAATGGTCCACCAATAGGGCAATTCGGTTGGCAGGGAAAGTGCCAGCGCAAGCGTTACCGCGCCGCGCAACCCGCCCCAGACCATAACGGTTTGGTAAGCAGCAGGCACGGTATTTTTTGAGAACAAGTTGCTGAGAAATAACACCGCAAAAATACTCAGCGCGCGGGCGAAGAACACCGCCGCAATACCGATCAACATCGCCAGCCACCGCTCCTCGAACATGGCGATGGTAATAGTAATACCAAGTAGCAAGAAGATTAACGCGTTAGCGATATGCCCTAACGTCTCCCAGTTCTCTGCCACCCGCTGGTGGTCTTCCGCGGTGTTGATATTCATCGAGCTGCGCGCCGCGATGAGACCGGCCATTAGTACCGCCATCACTCCGGAAACTTCCAGCCAATGCTCGGCGAGGATAAAGGCGCCGTAAGCGGCGACTAATGTGAGAATATAGTGGGTGGAATGGCCATTCACAACGCGAAAAGCCGGTAAGGAAAGCGCGCCGACAATGCCGCCGACCACAATTCCACCAATAAAAACATAGCCAAATTGCAGCACCGACGCACCAGCCGATACCTGCGCCCCGCTGGCGGTGGCTAGTGTTAGCAAAAGCGTAAACAGTACGATGGCCGTCGCATCATTAAATAGGCTTTCGCCTTCCAATAGCATCGCCAGGCGTGGCGGCGCACCAACTGCGCGCAGCTGTGAAACAACCGCAACTGGGTCTGTGGCCGCCAACAAAGCACCGGTCAACAAAGCCGCAATCCAGGGAAAACCACTCGCATGGGCTATGCCGTAGTACATACCGACCGCAGTAATGCATGTTGTTAGCAACAAGCCGACTATCGCCAACAACAAAATATTTCCGATATTTTCGCGCAGCAGACGTAAATCCAATTGATAGGCCGATTCGAAGATTAGCGCCGGAATGAACACATAAAATACCAGCTCTTGAAAATTCTCGGCCTGCAGACCCGTTTGCACCTCGCTAAATTCGATCAATTGGCCGGCACAGAAGCCGAGCAATACCAGCACGCTGCTATAGGGCAAGCGGATAAAACGCGCCAACGGTTCGGCTATGGCAGCCATGCCCAGCAGGGCAACGAACAGGATTACTATATGGCTGACTGTCATTATTGGTACTGCTGATTAATTTGATTATTGGTGTGCGCTTACGCCAGCGTAGTCTGCAAATACGCGTTCATGCATCATAACGCCGTAGCGAGCATCGCGCCATTGCCTGGTACGATATGCGAGTTGGCTCAGCCCATAACTCGTTCGCGCAACACGCTTTTTTGAATTTTACCCATGGTAGCGCGCCAGCTGTCGACGAATTCCACACGCGACACCACAGCGTCGACGCGGGCAAGCTGTTGCATCGTTTGCGGGTTAACCGGGCCGCAAATTATCGCCGCTTTCTCTTTAATCTCGTGTTCGCAAATGCGTCAACGACCAGTAATAAGACCTCTTCTAGATACAAGAAAAGGTTATAAAAACTCCCGCTATACCTCGCATTTTTATTTTAATGGAGGCGTACAATCATAGTCATCGCTCAGCGGAAACGGTGTATATATGGAGGACCTTGTCGAAAAGGAGGAATCACAAGCCGCCAAAGCTAAGCCTCACACTGGAAAACAGTCGTTAAAAATCTGGAATTTGCTGCACCGGCTGCAAACAGATTTTTCGCTGCCACAAGAGCTAACCATATATCACACGTGTACCGCTTGGTTAACTGCCAAGAACGTGCTTGATATCGGTACTGGAAACGGCTATTACCTGTCGCAGCTGGCAGCGCGCTTTCCCGATACGCGTTTCGTCGGCATAGACTTGTCCGAAGAACTAATTGAGTTGGCGAACTCCGAGACCAGCGCTAATAACGTCGAATTCTTTGTCGACCGCTTGGAAACTATTTCCGGCAACTACGACTTCGCCATGCTGCGATTGGTATTACAGCATTTGCCCAACGCAGCAACCGTACTGCCACGCCTGGCAGAATTTGTTGTTCCCGACGGCCACTGCCTGATCGTGGACGCACTAGACGAGTTACGTTATTTTGAACCGGCGCTTCCGGAGTTTATGGATTTTTTCCAAAAATTTATCGCGGCCACTCAACACAAGGGATTAGATCGCAATATTGTCGAAAATATCGGCCCGGCGATTGCAGCAAGCCCGCAGTGGGAACTGGAGCAGGAATGGACCTTGACGATCCCCTCGACCTGGCCGCAGAGTATGGAAAAATTCAAGGCGACCTACCTCAACGTGCTTGACCTGACCCGACAGGAGAAGATTGTCGACTGCGATTTTGCCGCGGTTAAGGAAGCCTGGATCAACTGGGCTAACAACCCGGCCGCCTACGCGCAAGTTGGCTTGAAGGTGCTTTTGCTAAAAAGAACATAATGAGTTTACCGTGCCGTAATCTGCCCATCCCCAACAACGAGGCCGTTGGCATAGGATTTAGAGTTCGCAAAAAAGGCATGCTTTGCCAAATGCTAATCGTAAGCGTTGCGCTCTGCCGCACTCTCAGAAAGATACTCAACAAGCTCCCACTCAAAACCGGCGTCATCGAAATAATAGGCGCGTTTTCGATAAGGATGCGGTTCTCCCGGCACGCCTTTCTTGTAGCCACGCTGCTCAAGACGCCGGCTAACGTCCTCGACATTTTCCACCACCCAGCCGAGGTGGTTCACCCCATAGTTGACGTAGGGCGGGCGTCTGGCACTTGGCTCGGCGCCAATGTTCGGTTCCTGCAATGCAATGTAAAACCGGTCTGTGCCAACATGTGCCCAGCGATAGCCGCCTTCCGGCGTTTTGTCTTGCCTGACTACAAACTCGGGCTCTAATGCAGTCAAAAACTCAATTGCGGCATCAACATCAGGCACGGTAACGTTGGCGTGTTCCAGATATGCTGTCATATTCGATTCTCCTATAGCGTTGGCTTCGGATTTAAGTATAATTCTGTTCTTTTAATATATTGACTGTCTAGCTAATATATTGCCTTATGGCTAATAGCTCGGACATGTAGATATGAGCGGTAATGTAGGCAACAATGAATCGGCGGGTGTATCGCGCTACCTTGCGCTCAATATGCAGGCCTTACGCAAAAAAAAGGGCTTTAGCCAGAACCAGCTGGCGCAGTTTGCGGAGATTCCACGCTCAACTATCACCAACTTGGAGTCCGGTGCCGGCAATCCGTCATTGACGAATTTGTGTAAGCTGGCTGCAGCGTTGAATATCAGTGTCGAGGAGTTGTTGTCGCGCCCGCGCAACGATTACACCTTGATCAAGGCCACCGAGGTGCCGGTACTAAACAAGGCACGCGGCATGGTGAACGTGCACAAGCTGATGCCAGACAAGTTTAAAGGCATAGAAATCGACAAGTTGGAACTGCAGGCAAAATCATCGATGGGCGGTCAGCCGCACTTACAGGGCACGAAAGAATATTTAATGACGCAAAAAGGCACGGTGACGGTATATCTGGCCGGCGAGGCTCACGTCGTCAATGCCGGCGACGTATTCGCTTTTCCCGGTGATCAAGCGCATTCCTATCGCAACGCTACAGCACGGCCGGCAGTTGCGATCAGCGTTGTATTGCCGGTACCGCACTTAATGGGAATATAACGAGGTTTTCCTGATGAAGATTTCCTGGCCTTATACCACTGCTATCACGTGCCTAATTAGTTTCGCTGTTATTGCCGAACAATCTGCCAAAAAAAATACAATGCCGTTGGACGAAGGTTGGGCTGCTTTCAGTGCTGGCCTTGCCGCGGCTAAAGCCAGCCTCGAAGACCCAAAATATTTTCCACCCGAACCCACAGAACGCAACCTCGCCGAAGGCTATCGCTATTTGCTCGGCCACCTAAACCGCCTGATTGAAGCCGAAATGCGCCAACACCCGCGTTTTCCGGAATTCCACCGCTCCATGGATATGTTGCGTAAATGGACCATTGAAAACCCGGACACTATGTATCTTAAAGCCAGCATTGATGAAACCGGCTACTACAAGGTCATCGTCAAAGCCGCTAATACCAGCGAGTGGCGAAACTCGGCGCGCGGCACAGCCGGTCCCAAAGCGCCGCGTCTGGTCACATTTCAAACCATCACCGATATACCCGGCAATACCGGCAAGCTTGCGGAAATGGCGCAGTGCAAAAATCAAACGCTGGATTTTCTCAATAGCTTTTCTCTTAAAATGAATGACAATGACAGCTTTGAAATTCTGATTGGCCCTGAAAAACCCGCCAATTTCGAGGGTAATTTTTTACTCTCGCGCAAACGAATGCCCTGCCCGGCGACCAAATCCGAGAAAATGCGCAGTGCGCGCTGGTTGGCCGTGCGCGAAATTTTTTCCGATTGGGAAAACGAAAAGGCGTTGGACATGAATATCGAGCGTCTCGATTCGATAGGTACCAAGCGACCGCCGATCAATATAGAGGAAGTCAATGAAAAGCTGGCAAAAATTGGTAACGAACTGCCCAACCAAATTCGTTTTTGGAATCTGTTGCACGAATATCCACTCGAGGTGCGAGGCGATACAAACGGAGATGGCAAGCGCGCCATGCCGCTGAACGGCATTAACCAACCGGCGCCACCGTTTACGGCAGGAGGTGTTGCCGGTTCACAACAAATTTATGCCGCCGGAAATTTTGAATTGGAGCAAGACGAAGCCCTGGTTATTAAAGTGACAACACCGGTAGAGCCCCACTACATTGGCTTTCAGCTTGGCACATTATGGGGCGAGGGACCTGATCAGCAAAACTACAACAGCAGCTTGTCTGGTCACCAATTACCGCCCGCTAACGACGGCGCCCGTTATTATGTGATTGCGCACGCAGACCCAGGCGCACCAGGTTGGGTGGACACCACAGGGCTGGCAAAAGGCACCCACTCGATGCGTTTTGTATTCCGCGATATGCCAATTGCCAAGCAAATGCCAACCGCCAATGCGTACCACATCAAACTAACCAAACTCGGCGCGGTCTTACCGGCCGACACTGCCAAGATCTCTCCTGAATCACGCCGCGAACAGATCGCTATCCGTCAGGCGCATATCAAGCAACGCTGGCGGGCTTATTAAGGTATTGACCTTCCAGTTACTGGAATGCTTATATTTGTTGCATAGCCGCTGTAGTAGTGACATTCCAGGAGCACAGTTTGATGAATATTGGTCAGGTTGCGAAGCAATCCGGTCTTAGCCCTAAGACCATTCGATACTATGAAAGTATCAATTTGATTCCTCCACCACAACGGCAAGACAACGGTTATCGCGATTACAATCAACGTGCGTTATCGGCCCTGCAATTTCTTCGTCAAGCCCGACAATTCGGTTTTAGCCTGGAAGAATGCCGCGAGTTGGTAGCTTTGTATCAAAACCCGCAGCGGCGCAGCGCCGAAGTGCACACCCTCGTTGAAGACAAATTGGTGGAAGTAGAGCGCCACATTAAGGAACTACGCTCCATTAAGAAACTGCTAACGGAATTAGTCAGCAGTTGCCCGAACGATGAGGGTTCGGACTGCGAGATTATCAACGCCTTGTCGTCGGCAAAGTCTCGATAAGCCAGGAGGCATAAGGTGAATGACTGTTGCGAAAAAGCAGCCAACCCGGTAACAAAAGTAGCGGAGGAACAAGGTGCCGCTGCATGCCACAGCGAAACAAAGAAAATCGACTATCTGCTGTGGGTGAGTGGCAGTATTGTCGCTGTTTGTTATTTTATCGCGATATTGTCAGGTGATGGGGCAGCACTGCCTGGCTGGTTGCGTGAAATGTCGTTCGGCATTTTCGAATTACTCAATCAGATGTGGTGGGGCCTGGCGGCGGCCATTGTTTTTGTCGGCCTGCTGGAGCGCATTCCTCAAGCCCTCGTTATGCAGGCACTGGGCCGAGGCGGGAGCACCAGAGGTATTGTCCGCGCAACCTTCGCTGGCGTGTTACTAGACCTATGCAGCCACGGCATTCTCATGGTTGGCACGAAGCTGTACCAGCGCGGCGTCAGCCTCGGGCAGCTGATGGCGTTTCTGATTGCCAGTCCTTGGAACTCCTTGTCGCTTACCGTCATCCTCGTTAGCTTGATCGGCCTGGGTTACACCTTACTCTTTATTCTATTGTCGATGTTGGTCGGCATAGTAAGCGGATTGGTATTTGACCGCCTGGTTGCCAACGGCGTATTGCCAACCAATCCTAACGCTTTATCCGAGCAGGAGGAGTCAGATGCATCTGCTGGAGGATTGTTGCGTAATGTGACTGGCTTACTAATACAGGCACAATGGACACCAGCAGCCATCGGCCGTCTGCTGCTTGACGGCCTACGCGATTCGCGCATGGTATTTCGCTGGCTATTGTTTGGCCTGGTGCTGGCCACGGCGATTCGTGCTTTCGTACCACTGGATACTTACCAAACCTTGTTCGGGCCAACCATAATGGGCTTACTGTTAACTCTGCTGGCCGCCACTGTCATAGAGGTATGTTCGGAAGGGTCGACACCCATAGCGGCCGACATCATCACCCGCGCTGCTGCTCCCGGCAATGGTTTCACCTTCTTGATGGCGGGCGTGGCAACCGATTACACCGAGATCATGGTGTTGAAAGACTTAACGAAGAGCTGGAAGATTGCGTTGTTTTTGCCTTTGGTGACATTGCCACAAATTTTATTGCTGGGTTGGTTGCTTAACAATTTGGCTTGATAACCTTGAGTTAAACTATCCGGAAATATTGGTAAAAGTATTAGCGTCGTCTGTACCTGATTATATCGTCGTGCACGCTACCAAATTGTCGCGGCCAGGGTTTCAGTTCACGTAACGCTGGCGGCAATTCAGCTAGGCCATCCCTAGCCTGCTCCACAGTCTCGTAGTTTCCGGTGACTGCAACAAACCACGGTCGACCCTCAAGCTCATGTTCGAACACCTGAATTTCGATAACGTTGTTGTCTTTAACAAAATCACGGATGCCTTTTTTGGAAGAACTACCAAGCAGCTGTAAGGTATAGCTGTCTTTGGGTAACGTGAGCAAATAGCGCTCATCGACTGGCAACTTGGCAGGCGCCTTACGCTGGTATTTTCGGTTGACCTCAATTGGCTCTAGTCGAGCTTGCAGCGGCTCGCTGGTGCGATTTGTTGCTATGGCAGCGGAGGCATGCTCCGCGATCTGGCTGGCTTTGCTCGCCAAGGGTCGTGCGGACGATTCCTCGAGCGCTGCAATGTCTCGCGTCACAGTGGTTGGCTTGCCGGCAGCCGGCGCTAAAGACAAGGCTTGGTCTATCCACTCCTTGTTCGCATCGGCTGCAACGTTCGGGGCGACCGCGGTTTTTGCCGCTTCAGCTGCCACGATTGCGTCGCGCGCAGGCGAATCAGCAACTATTTTTTCTCGCTTGGGTTCTGCGGGTACGGCAGCCGTTGTTGGCTTCGCCTGTTGTCCATCCCCGGCGTTGCTCAATAGCCACACCGCTCCCACAAACACCACAACGCCTGCAGCCGCAGCTACTGGTTGCCATGGCATCGCGCTATGCGGCAGGGAAAATTGCGGCATTTTCACAGGTGGGAGTTCTATCCGCGGCAGTGCAACACGGGGAAGTTTTACCTTCGGCAGCGCCACTCGAGGAAGCTTTAGTTGTGGCATCGCAAAACGCGGTATCGAGACACGGGTTTCGCCAGATAACGGCGCGTGGGCTGCCTCCGGCCGCAAAGCAGCCTGCAGTTTTTGTCTTGCCAGTTCATCAACCCGCGCAGGAATACCACCACTTTCCTTTAGCAATGTGGCAAGATCGGCCACCGTAAACGGAAATTTGCGATCGCCACCAACAAGATCGAGGCGAAAACGCAAATAGGCTTCTAAAGTCAGTGCGTCGAAAGGCTCGATAGCAAATTGCTGCATTTCTTTGTTCTGTAACTCAGCGCGCAGCACACCAATACCGTCGGTAGCGGCAAATAGCAGTACGCTTATGTAATTATCCGGGTAGTGCGCCATTACCAGTAAACTCGCCAGAGTGAATTCTGGTAATTGATCGGCATCGTCGACCAATATAACCAACTTGCTCGGAGTATTTTCGCTTTCCTGCAGATACTCCTTGATGCGAATTTCTATTTCCGCAGGCTCCAGGTGTTGGGTCTGGAAATCGAATGCCCGGCCAAGATGGGCAAGCAATTGCTGCGGGGTCGTCATATGGCCGGCTGGGACAGTAACGACTACAATCTCCTCGTCGTCTTCGAGTCTTGCCTGCAGGGCTTGCAGAAATTTTGTCTTACCAATGCCTTTTGGACCGTAAAATACCACCGCCCGGGTAGTACAACACGCAAGCTGCAATGCCTTGCGCAACAGCTCTTCTCTTTCCTCCCCCCAAAAATATCGACCGTCGACGTTGTCGTCTTCAAACGGATCGTTTTTCATACCGTAAGCGCGCCAGTATTCTAATTGTTTTTGAATCGCGCTCAGTTTCGTTTGGGCTTGGGACATAACTCAATCGGATGCATACCGCTGTTTTCTTATGTTATCGATGACAAATGCCGCTCTCACAGATTCTGTCAGCAAATTGACGCTGGACTTTTCAGCCAAAGTCGTTCAATCGCATGATTTTAACAGTACTGGTGGCTGGCAACCACATCGCATTTTACCGTTGTGCAGTTATTAACCTGAAAACAGTTTGATTTCTCACTAGCTCGCATTTCCCACTATCGCAACAGCGATCAATCAAGGCGCTTGTACTGTGTGTACGCGCCAGCGCATAATAAGTCGCGAAAATTAGAAGATGTGAAAGACAAATAAACAATACTCCATACTGTTTGCAACAATCGGAGACAAGTTATGAGACTCTTTCAATCGATTATGGGCGGGCTTGTTCTCGCCCTTGCCGCCGCAATACCAACCGCCGTCGTATACGCGCAGGAAGAATCCGTTCTTGAGGAAGTGGTGATCACGGGTTCGAGGATTCGCAGGAACCCGTTGAACGAACCGACAGCAGTGATGGACATTAGCAACGAGATGCTCGACAAGACCGGAGTGACAAACCTGGGAGATATTCTGCAAGATCTGCCCATTACCGGCTCCGCTCCCAACTCCCAGTTTAACGTGCCGGGAAACTCCGGTTTTCCGCAAGATGGAGCAGGTATCGGCGCCGGCACCGTACAACTATCGCTACGTAACATTGGCGCCAAACGCACATTGATTCTGGTTGACGGCAAAAGATGGGTTGCCGGATCATCGGCGTCGGGCGTACCGAGTACTGTTGACCTCAATACGATTCCTGACAACGTCGTAAAACGCATTGAGATCTTACAGGATGGCGCCTCGGCCGTGTACGGGTCAGACGCTATCGGTGGTGTAGTTAACATCATTACCAATTCCGACTACGAAGGCTTCAGAGTCGACATGCAAACAGGCGAGTACCTGTCTGACGATGATGGCGCATCTTCGACAGTCTCAGCCCTGTGGGGTACCGGCAACGATACCACCCACATGGTGATGAGTCTGAGTTACGCCGATGAAAAAGGCATAGAAACGGCCAAGCGCGATCGGTCGGCATTTCCAAACGCCGATGCAACGAGTTGTAATGTTCCCGGCACAAACTGCTCTTCGTTTACACCGCAAGCACGTATATTGTTGGGTCCGAATTTAGGCGATGCAGACCTGGCGCTCAACGACGGTGTGCTGAACGATGGCGGCGCCAATATTCCGGTATTTGATCCGGCCGACCCTTTTGGCGATGACTATCATGAATTTACCGCGGACGACCGCTTCAACTACAACGGTCCGGGTTTCAACTTTTTGCGAACGCCTAACGAGAGGACCAACATTTATGCAACAGTGACCCATAAATTTACCGAATCACTACGCGCTGTCGTTAAAGCGTCATACACCAAACGAAAATCTGAAACCAAGGGTGCGCCGGAACCACTGTGCCTGGGGAGTGGTTGCGGTAATCGTATCGCCGATAACTTCGTGGTTTCTGCGCGTAATCCTTTTAATCCATTCGGCGTTGATCTCTCCGTTGCCGACGGCACTATGGAGTTTTTTGCGCGCAGACCGCTGGAATCGGGGCGCCGCTTGTTCTTTCAGGATATGGACAGCTATTTTATCAGTACCGGCCTTGAGGGCGACTTCAAAATAGGTGAGCGCGCGTTCTACTGGGATTTGACCGGCAGCTACGGCGACAATAGTGGCTTTCAGGAGAAGGAAAACTCGCACAACATAGCCAAGTTACAACTGGCAATGGGCGACCCGGATATTTGCGCGCTCGTACCCAACTGTGTGCCGTTTAATTTCTTCGGCGGCCAGGGCCCAGACGGCACCGGATCGATTACCCAGGAAATGCTTGATTTTGTCGGGTATACGCAGCGTGATTTTAGTGAGCAAACGCTAAAGAACGTGTCTTTCAACCTTGGGGGTGACATTACACCGCTACCCGCTGGCATGCTCGCGTTTGCCGCAGGCTTCGAGTATCGAGACCACAACGGTTCATTTCGGCCAGATCCGATTGCCGAGAGTGGCGAGACGGCTGGTATTCCTTCGGGTGCGACCGCCGGGGAGTTCGACGTCACAGAATACTATGTAGAACTGAACGTGCCGATTCTCGAGAGTTTTGAGGCTAACGCTGCAGTGCGCAGCTCGGATTACAGTACCTTTGGATCGGAATCCACCTACAAAACCAGCTTGCTGTTTAAACCGCTTGAAGGCTTGTCCTTGCGTGGTTCGATTTCCACCGGTTTTCGTGCGCCGGGCATCGGCGAGCTGTTCGGCGGCGCCGCCCGGGAGGACTTTACATTTCTCGATCCGTGTGCGGACTATACCGGGGTTCTGGGATCCGCAAACGGGGGGCGTGACGCCGCGCAATCCGCGCAAATTCAGGCCAACTGTTCGGCATTGGGCGTACCTGTCGGCCTGGCCCAGCTCAATCCCCAGTTGAGCGCTACCTCGGCCGGCAATGAAGACCTTGAGGCGGAAACATCTGATTCCTGGACCTTGGGCTTTGTGTACAGCCCCGGCTGGGTGGACAATATCGGTTGGATGGATTCGATCAGTTTTTCAATCGACTACTATGATCTGGAAATTGAAGATGCCGTTCAGGGTCGTAGCCCTGGGGACGTGATTGATGCCTGCGTTAATACACTTGACCCTGAATTCTGTAATGCGGTACCGCGAACAAGCTCAGGCAGGATTGAGCTCGTCAACAATCAACTGCAAAACATCGGCTTTATTGAGACTTCCGGCTTCGACGTTTCATTCAACTATGCAAGCCCCGGCACAGATTTTGGCCAATTCCTCGTCTCTGTTAACGCGACCAATTTGGACGAATATACGGAAACTGTGAATAATCCCGATGGCTCTACGACTGTAACCGAGCTGACGGGTATTCACACTGATGAAACTTTTGAGCGCGCGTTCCCGGATTGGCGCGTGGTCACGTCGCTTGACTGGATAATAGACAGATGGAGCGCCACCATGACGTTCCGCTGGGTCGATGAAATGGAAACTCCTTCGGGTGCCGATTTGGATTCCGTGATGTTCGCCGACCTGCAAGTGCGTTATAAACCGCCCATAGTGGGCGATTCGGTTACTTTATCTCTAGGTTTCAATAATGTGTTTGACGAAGACCCACCCGTTCTCGACACCAGCCTCATTGGTTTAAGCACGGTGGCGCATGATCTACCAGGACGCGTTGGCTACCTTGGATTGTCTTACGAATTCAATTAAGATAAGGCTGTAGTGGCCCCATGAAGGGGCCATTTTTTTGAAATGAGATTACCAAACTGGCTAAGTCGATCTATCGGTCTAACCCAGGCAGTCGCCGTTTTATTGGCGAGCTTGGTCATAAGCTTGCTGCTGAGTGCAGTGCAGCTTGCTCATACGTTTAGCAATCAACAGCAACACGCTACCGAACTTGGCGAAGAGATACTAACGCTTGCCGAAGGCGGCGCCACGACAGCGAGCTGGACGCTTGATGAGCGTCTCGCCAAAGAGGTGATCCAAAGCGTTATCGCCCTTGGCGAAGTACATACCGCCACGCTGGTCGACGAAAGCGATACTGTCATGGCTGCGGCCGAACGAGAGGACAAAGACTACGGGACGCTGACCCAGTTGTTCGCAATGACCTTCATTGGCGATCCCATACATAGTCAGCGGCATCTCTCAGTCACAGCAGGCGGTCGCGAGCAAAAGGTCGGTACACTGTCAATCGCACTCGCACCCGAGCATATCGCTGAACGATTCATCGTAGCTGCGATCCCGGTAATGATAGCAGGCCTATTGCAGGCTTTAGCCATCGGTCTGGTGTTGCTCTGGCTTTCCTCTCGTCTTGTGACTACACCCTTGCAACGTGCCGCTTTGGCGATTGCCGAAATCGATCCTGAGAACCCAGCGGCGACCGCCGTCGCTATTCCGCCGGCACACAAGCACAATGAGCTCGGTTATTTGCTGGAACATACAAATAGAATGGTTGCACGTCTAAGCAGCGTACAACAACAGCTGCGAACACTTGCCACCCATGACCCGCTCACCGAACTTCCGAACAGAAGCTTCGTTGTCACCAGGCTGGAACGCGCTGTCGCTCGCGCAAAAAGAAACGGCACGCAGGTAGCAGTGCTTTTTCTCGACCTGGACGATTTCAAGACCATCAACGATTCACACGGCCACAGTCTCGGCGACGAACTGCTGGTGCAGGTGACAGAAAGGCTGCGCTCGGCACTACGCGCCAACGACACTGTCGGCAGACTAGGAGGAGATGAGTTTTTGATTGTAATCGAGGACATCTTAAAGGCGGCAGAAGTGGTGCCAACGGCGCAAAGAATCGAGAAAAAGTTGGCCACGCCCTTTGTGCTTGGTAACTCCGAAGTCTTGGTTAACTGCAGCATTGGCGTTGCCGTGTTCCCAGAAGATGGAGCAGATGCTACCGATCTAATGCGCCATTCCGACATGGCCATGTACCAGGCTAAGGAACAGCCAGGAAGCCAGTTCCATTTCTTCACGCAGGAAATGAGCGAACGTATGCATGCCCGCGTGAATATGGAATCCGCCCTCCGCCAGGCGCTGGAATTCGACGAATTCGAGCTTGCATACCAGCCAAAGATCGACACTCACAGCGGCGCACTGGCTGGCTGCGAAATTTTGCTCCGCTGGCAGTACAACGGCCGCCTGATCGCAGCGGGCGAGTTTATTGAGGTTGCCGAGCAGACAGGTATAGTGGTTGATATCGGTTATCAGGTGTTGCAACGGGGCTGTCAACAAGCCCGCGAATGGGCCATTCACCATGAGCCAATCCCTTTTGCCATCAACGTGTCTGCGCAACAATTGCGGGAACCGGATTTCGTCGACCGCGTATGTGATACGGCAAAACGCTATGAGGTGCAACCCGGCATGCTCGAGCTCGAGATCACAGAAACTGTTCTCATCGAGGAGTTGACCCATGCCGTCGACAAACTCGAGAAGCTGCGTAGCGCCGGTTTCGTGATCAGTATCGACGATTTCGGCACCGGCTATTCTTCTCTTTCTTACTTGACCCACTTACCTGCCAACGCGTTAAAGATTGACAGGTCATTCGTCTCCGGCCCGCAAAGCTCCGAGATAGTTCTGGATATGATCATTGCCATGGCGCAAGCACTGCAGCTTACAACGGTAGCCGAAGGTGTTGAAACTGAGGAGCAACGCGACAAACTTATCGCAAAGGGTTGCGATGTCTTACAGGGCTACCTGCTCGGCAAACCGATGTGTGCCAGCGAATTCGAGGATACATTCTTGAGAGCAGTCGCATGAGAAGTCGCTTACTCGTTCTGATCGCGCTGCTGGCGCTTGGCTTGATAAAACTGCCACTGTTGCATGCGACAGAGCAAAAACAACACATCACATTGTCGGGCGACCCATGGCCGCCTTATATCATCGGAAAACTCGGTGAGGAGGCGACGGGCGGCGTTGGGGTGCGCTTGATGTACGCGATTTTTGACCGCCTGGATGACGTCGAGCTAAGCATTCCAATGGTGCCCTGGAAACGGGCGCTGCGCGAAGTGCGGCACGGCACAAAAGACGGCATTGCCATTCTGCTGAAAACCCCCAAGCGCGAACAATACATGGTCTATAGCGACGAATTGTTCAGATCGTTCAACACGGTCTGGTACTCCACCGCGAATTTTCCGAACGGATTCTATTGGCACCAGTACGACGATTTCAAACCGTACACTATTGGCGTCGTGCAGGGTCATAGCTACGGAGACGAGCTGGACGAGATGATCGATGAGGGCACTTTAGCTGCAATCAAAGTGCCCTCTGTCCGCAAACTATTCGCAATGTTGAAGAAGAAGCGGATCGAACTGGCGATAGCCGATCGATTAGTGGGCGAAGCGTTTGTACGCCAGCGTGCCGGCGTTAGCCAGCGCCTGCAGGCGGCAGATAAACCGGCCGCCGGAGAGGTCTATTACATTGCTCTCTCGAAAAAATCAGAAGCCCGGCATCTCATTCCGGCGATCAACGGTGTGGTTGCAGAGTTAAAGAAAGAGGGTGTGATAGATAAGCTAATTGGAGAGGCCAGTACCGATTAGGCTTGGGATGCAATTCGAATTTCACCCATCGTTGTCCGTCAATCGACTAGAACGACGCAATTGATCGTAAGATCAATCGAAAACCCAACCCTAGCGACACTAAGAAAACCCCCGCGCCAAGCGTGTTGGCTATTGCACCGTTGGCGTGCTCACCAAGAATGGCTCGTTTGTTCATCGCGTACAGCAGGAAGGCCGCAATAATTGGGAGTAACAGCCCGTTGGCAAACTGCGCGGTAATAATAATAGTCATCGGCTTAATGCCACTTATCGCGAACAAGGTGCCTACGGCCAATACGCTCAACGCTATCGCGCGGAAGTACGCACTTTTTGATGTGGAATTGGGCGGAAATATCTCGCTAACGGCATACGCCGTCGCCATCGGCGCGGTAAGCGCACTGCTCAAGCCGGCGGCCAACAAACCTGCACCGAGGAGGTACCTGGAGAGCCGACCAAACAATGGCTCCAGCTGGATCGCCATGGCCGCAACGCTGTCGGCAGCCAATCCATGCGCAAACAAGCCGGCCGACGCTGTCGATACAATCAGCATCGCGACAAGACCACCAATCCCGATTGAGACGATCGTATCAGTTCTTGCAACGTCCAGGTCACTGCTGCCTTGCCACCGCAACCTGGCCGCCGATGCGTGCAAAAAGAGATTGTAGGGAACCACAGTAGTACCAATTAGCGCAATAATCACTACGAGGCTTCCGTCGGGAATACTTGGCACCAACAGACCCCGCGCAAGTGCCCACAGGTCGGGCTTGCTGACGGCAAACGTACCAACGAATGACAGGCCCATGAACAGCACCAGACCGATCAGTAATTTTTCAACTTGACGGTATGATCCAAACCATAATGCCAGCGCCGCAACAACCGCGATAACTAGAACGGTGACGGAAAACACCGACGAGGAAGCGCCGACGATAGCTTCGACCCCCAGTGCGGCTCCCGATAAATTGCCTGCCTCGTATGCGGCGTTACCGGCGTACAATGCAACGACTATAAGAACGAAAACCGGCCACTTCCAAACGGACGTTTCAAGCGCTTCACGCAGCGCTTCACCCAGGCCCCTCTGTGCTATCGTGCCAAGCCTACCGGCCATTTCCTGAAAGACAATAGTAGCCGTGGTTGCGAACAGCAGAGCCCATAGCAATGCGTAACCGAAATTCGCCCCCGCTAACGTACATACTGTCACCGTACCAGGCCCAATAAACGCAGCAGCAACAAGAGTTCCTGGACCAAGGTCGCGAAGAAATCTAATTGAAATCATAGCTGGAGTTGGCTTGCGGTGATTTGTTCCATCAACAATGTTCAGGTAATAGCCAAACCGTAACCCATATACATTAGCGACGCCAGCGTTGCGGCGATCAATGCGTAAGGTAACTGTGTCAACGCGTGTTCCATCACGCTAAGCCCGCTGCTTTGTGCAGAGAGAACGGTCGCGTCACCATAAAAACAAGCGTGACTACCAAACGAACTGGCAGACAATAAGGCGCCTATGACGAGGGGTGTGGCCACTTCCATGGACGCTGCTAGGGGCATTACTATAGGAATAGTGATCGCGAACACACCCCAGGAGGAACCGGTAGCGAAAGCAACCAACGCCATCGTTAGAAATACAACGAGAGGAAACAAAAGCGGCGACATCAATGGTTGCACTGTTTCGATAACGTATTGCGGTAGTCCTAATTGGTCGTTAACGATTTTGAACATAAAGGCCACCACCACGATTGCGAGCGGCGGAATCATAACCTTGAAACCCTCCATCACACCGTCGAAGGCCTGATGCATACTAACCAACTTCATTCCCACTACCAGCGGAACGGTGAGAATCAAGGTGGCGATGATGCCGCGTAATAAATCGATATCAAAATATCAACTAAAACCGATCAAGGAAAGCAGCGGGATCAGGAATACCCACAGATTGCTTTTGGGCAGGCCATTCGCATCGACGGGGCCATCTATCACTTCGATCTGCTCAGACGGTTCCATCGCCATAACGCCTTCCTGCGCTAGACGCTCAGCACGCCGCATCGGTCCGATCAGAGGGAATTTTCTGGTTGCAACCAATGGCACGAGCAGCAGAGCAATGAAGGGGTAAAACATAAAAGGAATGCCGGAGATATACATCTTCAGTCCTTCCCCCGGCGCTGCCGCATTAGTAGCCTCTAGTACGCCGGCAAAAAATACTGCCCAGGTAGAAATAGGCACAATAACGCAAGTGGGCGCGGCGGTGGAATCCACCACGTAGGACAACATGGCGCGCGACACCTTAAAGTTGTCGGTCACCTTTTTCATTGAGTTACCGATGGCAATAGCGTTGAGGTAGTCGTCAATAAACATGATCATACCGAGAAACCAAGTGACCAACATGGATTTATTACGCGTGTCCGCTGTCCTTGCCATACTGCGCGCAAAAGCGGAGGCGCCACCGGTTTGAATCAGTAGGTATATCAGGCTGCCCATTAAACCGCACACCATAATCACCCAGCCTATGGTTTCATCCTGCATGACCTGCAGCGCAATCTCCGACAGGCTACCAATGATATTCGTCGGCGCGAGGATAACAATACCTACTACTACCCCGGCCAACAGCGCGGCAACCGGTCGATGAGTAATGACCGCAGTGGTGATAACAACAAGCGTGGGTAACAGGCCGAGCATGCCTACCTTATCCATTAGTTATTCCCGCTATGTTTAGTCGAAGGGCATTGTCAGCGCATTCGGTTAGCATGACAACAAAGATCCTATCGTTCGGAGAACATTACACCCTCATATTGCGACTGGTGGAAACTTTGAAATAGAACACATCAATGCCGTGATTTTGACGTAATTGTTAACTGTGACCTCTCGATTTCGCCAAATTCGTCTATTATTTTTAGGGATTAACTCTAATATGCGAGACATAACGATGAAACCTGTAAAATATTGTTACACGAGTCTGATACTTACGGGCGTACTTAGCGCCTGCAGTGGCGGTGGCAGCGGTAGCGACGACAATCCGGCACCAGCCCCGAACACACCAACTTCGAGCCCCGTGGTGATTACGCCGGCAAATGCGTCGAAAGTCTCAGCTGAGGCGTATGACGCAACTATCTCAACGAGAAATCTGGGAGCTAACGGACTTGGCGGCGCAGGAATAACAGCCGCG